>CAZMDV010000365.1:0-3185 GCA_964564875.1 uncultured Salinivenus sp. | reverse complement strand
TCACAACCGACCAGGATCTCAGTTCGCTTCGTCGTAATCACGGGCCCCTGCGCCGCGGGAGGTTCGAGATGCTGCGGGCCGATGGCGCGCAGGTCCTGCTCACCTGCGCCCGCACCCACGCCGCCGACACGCGGCTCGTTACCTCGAACCGAAACGCAGCGACTTAATTGTACCCGATTGTACCCGCGTGCCCCTGACCGATTCTCCCCGGTGGCCCTACGCATTGCTCCGGACGATCCCTGAAGGGGCCTCGGTGCGGCTCCAGCAGGACGGCACGGCGCTACTGCTGGAGAGGCCCGAGCACACCGGCACGATTCCTGGCCCCGGCGGATCAGTGAGGCGGATCAGTGAGCCTGTGTCTCGCATACAGGCCGCGTGGTGGCCGTGTCCCGGCATTGGTTTCCCAAAAATCCACACACGACGGGTACAGCTTCTCGGGGGCGACTGCTATTCTATACGCTGTTCGATTCCAACAAT
This sequence comes from uncultured Salinivenus sp., assembly GCA_964564875.1. Lineage (GTDB taxonomy): Bacteria > Bacteroidota > Rhodothermia > Rhodothermales > Salinibacteraceae > Salinibacter. Next base: position 2,708 of record CAZMDV010000365.1, on the reverse strand, counting down.
TCCGTGCCGCCCTGAGAAGAGGAAGACGAGACGGGGCCCTGCACGAGATTCGGCTGTGTCCAGCCCGCTTTCGCGCACTTCGAGCGTCTCGAAGCGATTATGTTATCTGATTTTCTGTCCCCAGCGCTCGTGCCCTGGGTAAGCGGCGGTGTCGCATTTCTGTTATCGCTGGGGCTGACCCCGATCATCCGCTGGGGCGCACGTCGCGGTGGGTGGGTGGCCATTCCGGAGGCTGGTAAGTGGCACGACACCCCGACGTCGCTCTTGGGAGGGATCGCCATCTTTGTGGGCGGAGCGGTCGTCCTGGCTCTCGGCGACGGGATCACCGCCTTTCCGGCGCAGGTATGGGCCGGAGCCGGGCTCCTGTTCGCGACCGGCCTCGCCGATGACCTGTGGGGACTCCGTCCGTCAGCAAAGCTCGTCGCGCAGGTCGGAAGTGCCGTCCTCGTCCTCTCCGCGGGCCTCCTGTTCGCACCGGCCGCGCCCATCTGGGTGTCGTGGGCGCTGACGCTCGTCTGGGTGCTCGGGCTGACGAACGCCCTCAACCTGCTCGACGCGATGGACGGGGTGTCTGCGAGCGTAGCAACCCTCGCAGCGGTGTTTTTCGTCCTCGTGGCGGGGCTTCAGGGCCAGGGACCGCTGGCGACGGTGGCCGCCACGCTCGTCGGGACGACCGCCGGCTTTCTCGTCTTCAACGTGGCCCCGGCGCGCATCTTCATGGGCGACTGCGGAAGCCTCTTCCTCGGCTACGTACTGGCGATTCTGGGGTTGGGGGTGCAGGGAACGAGGGGAACGGCGGGCTCCGGCCTCGTTCCGGTCCTCATCCTTGCCGTCCCGATCTTCGACACCACCTTCGTGAGTATAACGCGGACCCTTCGGGGACAGTCCGTCACGAACGGCGGCACCGACCACACCATGCATCGGCTCGTGCGCCTCGGGTGGTCGGAGCGCCAGGCTCCGCTTCTGCTGTGTGGCGGCGGGCTCCTGGGGGGCGGCATCGGACTGGTGGGACAGGTCGGCCCGGGGGCGCTCTTTTACGTCCTCGTGCTCGGGGCCGTAGGGACGGCCGTGGGAGCTGGAGGGCTCCTGGCGCGCCGGACGGGCCCCGAGCCGGACGACCCGGCCCCTGAACCGGACGAACCTGAGCCGGGCGACCCAACCCGTCGCACGTCCGCCAGTTCGACCCCGGCGCGGGCCGAGTTCGACTCCGAAGAGTCTACGTCGCGGCGTCCCACGACGTGAGCCCGCCGACCGACCTTGCAGATCTCATCTGTGTGGAACGCAGCCCCGAAATTCCGCCGAAGCGGTCAGGCCACCTCTTCGAAGATCTGCCGCATCTCTTCACGCATCTGATTGGAAAGTGGGATGGTCGTATCCCCGACATGAAGGCGAACGCCCCCCGTCTCGGCGATCGTGAGAAAGGTCTTCTTCGACAGGTACACCCGGGTCGGCCCCACTTCGCCCTCGGTGGGCCGGTTGATCTCCCTGATGGGGAGGGCCTCGCCGCCCAGCGTCAGCCCGATGGAGTCCGCCGGGGTGACCCCGATGAGAGTGAGGGCCCACCGGGTGCCGTTCGGGCTGCTGACGCCGAGGGCTCGGGCCGATACCTCTTCGGTGAGCGAGTGGGGCGTGATCGTGAGAGTGGTTTTCTCGCCCACACCGGGCCCCTCGACAGTGTCGAGATTCGAGGACTGAGCCATCGCCACAGGGGCGATCAGGGCCGTGCAGCAACCGACGAGCAGAAGGGAACGCAGACGGTTGAGCATGAGGGATGGGTGGGTTTTGGGGAGAAAACCGGAGAAAATTAGACAAACGAATGAGGAGAATGTGACCTCCTTCACGGAATCTTTTCGAGTGCGTTTTCGTGGGGCCGGCGACGAACGCCCCCCGAACGTGGGCGTACGTCTCTTGCACGCGTGTCGTCGTTTTTCCTCCACACCTCCTGATCGCGTCTTCGATGGACACCCGTTTTGGTACCAAATCGGCGGCCCGGCAGGCCGTGTGGGACGCCCTCGACGAGCGTGGGGCGGCGCGCTTCCCGTTTCCGCCCCACGGCCGCATTCCCAACTTCGACGGTGCCCCTGCCGCGGCCGAGCGCCTGTTTGAGCAGCCTCCTTTTCGCGACGCCCGCCGTCTGAAAGTGAATCCCGACGCGCCCCAGCGCCACGTGCGCATCGAGGCGCTGCGACGGGGCTGCGAGGTACTTGTGCCAACCCCGCGGCTGCGCGGCGGCTTCAAGCACCTCGATCCTGCCCCTCTCCCCGAGGACGAGGTCAAAGCAGCCGCCAGCCTCTCAAACATGGACCGGTGGGCCGAGCCGGTGGCGCTGGCGGACCTGCCCCCGCTCGACGCAATTGTGACCGGGTCGGTGGCCGTCACGCGGGCAGGACACCGGTGTGGCAAAGGGGAGGGCTACAGCGATCTTGAGTACGCCATCCTTCGGGAACTCGGGCACGACCCCGTTCCGGTGGCCACGACCGTGCACCGCATTCAGGTCGTCGAGGCGGTGCCGAGTGATACCCACGACCTTCCGCTCTCGCGGATCGTAACGCCCGCGGAGACGATCGACGTTGCCGATCCACCCGCTCCGCCCACAGGCGTCGACTGGGCCGCGCTCTCTGAGGCGGACCTCGAGGAGATGCCGGTGCTTCGAGAGCTGCGGGGATAGTACGTATTTCGTATTGCGTATTTCGTATTGCGTATTTCGT
>CAZMDV010000364.1:0-3186 GCA_964564875.1 uncultured Salinivenus sp. | reverse complement strand
ACGAGGGCAGGCAGACAAACCGAGGCGAACGAACGCCTGCTCGTACGCAGCGACTTGAAGAGAGGATTCGGGGAGAACGCCACGGTGGACTCCGCGGTGGGAGGCGCCCCGGGCCCAACAGAAAAAGGCCCGAGGCCTCCAGCCCAGGTCGATGGCTGGAGCGCCTCGGGGCCCCACCGTTCGGACCCAAATTTCGGTCCGAAATGTCGAGGAGAATGTCGAGTCCGTGGACCGATTCCGCCGGTCCGAAGTGGCGTTCACAGGGACAGCGGGCGGGAGAACGCCGCCGTGGTCCTCATCGCGTGCCCGACGCGGAGGTCGGGGCGTCCATCTCCGAGAGCGTCTGACTAACGGTGCGGGTGCCGCGCGGCGTGGACACGTCGAGATTGGTCTTCACGATGTGGTGCGGTGCAGCCTTGCGCAGGTGCACCGTGCCACTCACCTTGTCGTCGCCCACCGTCACGTCCACCACGTAGGTTTCGAACGAGCCCACGGGCGTATCGACCGTCTTGGTGCCTGTAACCTCAAAGGTCGCAGTGCGCACCGTTTGCTGCTGAGGCGAGAAGACTTGAAGCGAGGTAGAGAAGCCCGGCTCTAGTGGCATCGTGCCGAGGGCAATCAGGTCGTGCGTGCCACCCGCAAGGGTGGGGGCGTCGAAGCTCTCGCTGATCGAGGTCGACTGTCCCCGCATCTCGATCGTCCCGGAGGCCGAGGTGTCCGTGTACGTGATGTCCATCGTGAGGGGGCCGCGCTGATGATGCGAGACCGGACGAAGGGTCGACCGGTCCACGATCAGCGAGTCGGTCACCGTGCCCTGTGGTGTCTGGGTTTTTTCGACGATCGTCCACGTCTGAGTCCCGTCCACGGTGGACGACTGAATGGTGCGGCTCGACGACAGATCGAGGGAGCGGCCCTGCATTTCCATGGTGGCGTCGTAGGAGAGGGTGGCGGGCTCCAGCTTCGAACCGTCCATCATCGCGATGCCGCTCGGAGTGTCGGAGGCGTCGGCCGTGGCGGTGGTGTCCGGCAGCGTCACGCTGTTCGGGTCCACGGCCAGCGCGTCGAGGCGCTCCTGCACCGCCGAGGCCGCCTCGGTCTGATGGCGGCCGCCCAGGTGACCCCCAAAGAAGCGCTCCAATTGCGCGGCCACGGCGAGGCGATTGTCCTCTTTCCGGAAGCCGTGTCCCTCCTCCGGCGCCACCATGTACTGCGTCGGCACGCCGTTCTCGCGGGCCGCCACCACGATCTGGTCGGACTCCTGCTTCTTCACCCGCGGGTCGTTGGCGCCCTGAATGACGAGCAGCGGATCGTCGATCTGATCGGCGTGGAAGAAAGGAGACTGCTCCTTGAGTCGCTTCCGGTCCTCCGGGTCCTCCGGGTCGCCGACGCGCTTCGTGAACATCTTCTTGATCGGCGCCCAGTACGGCGGAATCGAGTTCAGGAGCGTAATCAGGTTCGAGGGGCCGACGTAGGAGGCGCCCGCGGTGTAGACCTCCGGCGTGAAGGTGAGGCCCGCCAGCGTAGCGTAGCCGCCATACGAGCCGCCGTAGATGCCTACACGGTTCGGATCGACAAGGCCCTGATCGATCAGGTGCTGCACGCCGTCGGTAATGTCGTGCTGCATCGCGCCGGTGCCCCATTCCTCATTGCCCGCGTTCAAAAACTCCTGGCCGTAGCCGGTGGAGCCGCGGAAGTTGGGCTGAAGGACCGCGTAGCCCCGGTTTGCGAAGAACTGGGCGTACGAATTGTAGCCCCATGTGTCGCGCGCCCACGGGCCGCCGTGCGGCATCACGACCAGAGGCAGATCCTCCGCCTCTACGCCCTGGGGCGTCGTCAAGTACGCCGGAATCGTTAGGCCGTCCCGCGCCTCGTAGGTGATGGGCTCCATCTCCGCGAGGTGTTCAGTGGGCAGCTCGGGGCGAGACTCATAGAGCTTCTCCACGGTGCCACGCTCGGAATCAAAAAGATACGTGGCGCCGGGATTGACGTCTCGGCTCACGCTCACGATGTGCGTCCGGAAGTCCTTCGTGGAGGCTCCCAGCGAGATTTCACCATCCGGCAGTTCCTGCGTCAGCGTCTGGTACTTCTGCTCAAATGCCTCCGTTTGCGGGTAGATGCGCTGCCGCTCGTCGACGTAGACGGTGGCGGCAATCTCCTCGGTGCGATCGTTGAAGATAGCCCCGCCGAAGTCAACCTCCCCCTCTGGGTCCGAGGCGACGACCTCCGTCTCCTGGGTCTGCGGATTGAAAAGCACGAGCCGCGTCAGATCCACGTCGTCGCCCTTGTTGGTTTGCATGTACACCCGCTCGCCGTCCTTGTGGAACCGAGTCGGGCTGCACGTTTCCTCGAAGCTGCACTGGTAGACGGACACGAGCGTGTCCTCCTCCACACGGAGCACCTCATTGCCGCCGTCGTCGGTCTGTCGGGTGGCGAGGCGGAGGTTGCCCTCCAGGTCGGTCTCCCAACCAGCAATGTTCGCATTATTTTCGTAGATGAGGGTGCGCTCGCCGGTTTCCAGGTCGAGCTGGTAGACGTCGTGGTACTGCGGGTCGCGATCATTGAGGCCGACGATAATCTCGCCGGGCGTCGACTCGGGCACGTCGATGATCTGAGCGCGCACGTCCTCGTAGGGCGTCAGATCTTCGGCGGGGGGCACGCCCAACTCGGTCTCTTCCTCGGCGTCCGGATCGACGGCGTAGATGTGGAAATTCTCGTTGCCACCCTTGTCCTGCACGTAGAGAATGCGCTCGCTGTCCTGGGTCCAGAAGTAGCCGGGGACCGGACGCGTGGTGTCGGCCGTCACGGGCTCCGCGGCGTCGAACGGCTCACCCCGCTCTTTTACCCACACGTTCATGACGCCCTTGTAGGGCTTGATGAACGAGACATGCTCCCCGTCCGGCGAGATTTGTGCGCTCGAGCGCTCCGGATCGCCGAAGAAGGCCTGCCGGTCGATGAGGGGCGGGAGGTCGTCTTGGTAGTCGGCGGACGGCGGGGCCATGTTCTCAGCGTCCACGATCACGTCCTCGCGCTCCATGTCCTGTGCCGCGGTGGGAGAGAGCCCGAGGGCGGCGCCGAGAACAGTCACAGCGAGAAGTGCACACGTAGTTCGGAACCGTCTCATAAGTCGATTTGGATCGGTGGCGAAACGTGACGAGAGGAGCCGGGAGGGGGGCCTTCGGGAAGAAC
>CAZMDV010000363.1:0-3220 GCA_964564875.1 uncultured Salinivenus sp. | reverse complement strand
GGCTGTCGAGGGCGTGGTGGGGAAAGCCCGCCATCGGCACGTCGTCGGCGTCGCCGTTGTTGCGCTCCGTGAGCGTGATGCCGAGGAGGCGGCTCACCGTTTCGGCATCGTCGTCGAACGACTCGTAGAAGTCGCCCATGCGAAACAGCAGGATCGCCTTCGGGTGGCGCTCCTTGATCTTGTAGTACTGCCGCATGAGGGGCGTGCGGCCGCGTTGCTGGGTGTTAGACTGCGCCATGGAGCAGGGGTTGGGGGTTGAGGGTTGGGCGTTGGGCGTCGAGAGGGGGACTTGGGGATGCGTTCCTGCAGGGCGAGAAGTGGGGCGCTCCGGGGGTACTGCGGAGGCACAATGTAGCCGTCCACGTCCCGAATCACAATGGCCCGAAGCGTCGAGAAACGGGACGGCCCGAGCCGTCTTGGTTGGCGCTCAGAATCGGGCGCGCTGTCGGCGCTTGAGCTCGCGCAGCTTTTGCAGGAGGGCCTGCTTCCGCGCCCCAACGACCGATTCGGCATCCGCACCGGCAGATTCCGTCGCCGTCCGGTACGCCTCCGACGTCCGGAGCTGCTCGATGGAGGCCTCTAGCTCCGACACGGCCCGACGCAGAGAAGCCTCCGTGTGGACGTCCGATTGATCCGTCGGGGCCGAGGGCGGCCGGGGGAACCCCCACGTGTCCAGGTCCTCGGCGATGGCCCGGACAGCCTCGGCGTGATCGGCGTCGTAGGCCGACTCAAGCGCCTGAAACGTGGCCGCCGCCTCCTCGCGGTACGGGTCGGCCACCGCGTCGGGGTGACACAACTTCGTGGCCCGCCGGTAGGTCGCCTTCAGGTGTTCCTCGGAGGCCCCAGCAGAGTGGGGTCCGGCGGCCCGTTGCTCTTGAAACTGCTCGTAGGCGTCCTGTGCGTCGTGGTAGGCGTTTCGGATGCGCGCGCTTCGCATGCGGGCCTGTGCCGCCTCCTTCAGGCGCTCCATCTGCAGTCGAAGCACCTCTTCCTGAAGGGGAGCAATCTCCTGCTCAAACTGCGACTGCACCGCACGGACCCGCCGCTCCAGTTCGGCCTTCTCCTGGAGGCGCCGCGCAAGAGACCGTCGTAACTCCTGGAGATCGGGCTGCGTCATGCTTGCGTTCAGAAAAACTTGTGCGCCAGCTTTTCTCTTCGCGATTTAAATGATACACTACGACTGTGGGATCCATGCATCCCCCTGAGACGTGACCGGGCCGCCGCTACTACCGACACGTCAAGAAGATTATAAAACGTTCCTTGCCACCGCGCTCGGGCTACGCCAATAAACGAGCGTCGAGTATGGGTGCATGGGCGTGGGGGCGTTTCCCATACGCCTGAATGCCCACCCGTAGTGGGGTTTTCTCCAAGGCCCTCGTACAGCTCGGTAGCGGACCCACCTTTCCGACTTTCCCGAACCGCCTGCTCCTCTCATGTACGATTCCATTCTGATCCCAGTCGACCTGTCCGGGACGAACGAACACGTCCTCGACACGGCCCAGCAGCTGAGCACCCCGGACCGGACGGACATCCAGCTCCTGCACGTCATCGAAACGCTTCAGGACGAGGAGCCCGGCGAGATGGATGACTTCTACGAGGAGCTCCGCGCGGACGCCGAGGAGAAGATGGAGGCCTGGGCGACGCAGGTGGCCGAACAGGGCTTCGACGTACAGTCCACCATTGTGTACGGGGAGCGTGGGCCCGAGGTGACGCGGGTGGCCGAGGAGGAGGACGTCGACCTCATCGTCATGCGCTCCCATAAGGTCAGTCGAGACGACTCGAACTCCAGCGTCGGCACGGTGAGTCACCAGGTAGCGGTCTTTGCTCCCTGTTCCGTGTACCTCGTGCGACAATGACGTGTAGGCCCCACGTCCTCCGGATGGCTTCTTCCTGCTCCGAAAATCCGCGGCCGTGGGGTTCCTGGCAAGGAGCAGTCCCGCTCTTCTTCTCGGAACGTCCGACGCCCCCCGAGACTACCAGCGGACAGGGCGTGGCACCCCTGGCATACTCCCACCCGCCTACTGATTTGTCTGACCACTATGGTCTACGGCATTACCGGCAACCCGACCAAGGACAATCTCTGGGATCCCCTGGCCACATTGATTCAGCGACTGCAGGACGACGACATCGAGTTCTGGATCCATGAGCCCATCGCGTCCGGCCTCGTCGAACGCGATCTGTTCGCCCCCGCCGTGTGCCGTGAGCATGCCGTGTCCAACATCGCCGAGGCGGGCGATCTGGTGCTGTCGTTCGGCGGGGACGGCACCTTGCTACGCAGTGCCCACTTGACGGGACCCAACGACACGCCCCTTCTGGGCGTCAACATCGGACGTCTCGGGTTTCTGGCCGACATTGAGATCGAGCAGATTCACGACGCCCTCGACGCCCTGGAGGCAGGCGACTACCGGGTCGAGGAGCGGCTCGTCCTGCAGGCCCAGATGGATTCCCACCCCGCCTTCGATGCCGAATGGGCCCTCAATGAGTTCGTGCTGGACCGCAGCGGGGCCGCCGGCCTCATCGAAATCGAGGTGACCGTAGACGGAACCCCCCTCAATACCTACTGGGCCGATGGCCTGATCATCGGCACGCCGACCGGTTCGACGGCATATTCCCTCTCTACAGGAGGACCCATCATTGCCCCAGGCGTTGAGGCAGTCATCCTTACCCCGATCGCCCCCCACACCCTCACGGTCCGTCCCATTGTCCTCCCCGCCGACGTCACAATTACCTGTCGGGTCCTCCAAAACGACCAGCCCTACGTGTTCGCGGCGGACGGACGGAGCACCATGTTCGACGAGCACGGCCTTGAGTTTAGCGTCGAGCAGGCCGCTCACACCGTAAATCTCGTCAAGCTTCCCGGCCAACACTTTTTCCACACGCTTCGGTCGAAACTGATGTGGGGCATGCGCCGTTCGGACGACTCGAATGATTGGGAAACTCCCCCCTCTGAAGACCGAAGTGCCCCAGGGTGAAAGAGAACCGCCCACGGGCCCCCGGCCGTCGGAGCCATGGAACCGACCGGTCCCTATTCGGAACGGACAGGCTCGTCCCAAGGTCAGGTAGCTCAGGTGGTAGAGCAACGGCCTGAAAAGCCGTGTGTCGGCGGTTCGAATCCGCCCCTGACCACACCTGCCCCGCTCAGATCGGCTTTCAGCGCCGCTGAGTGGGGTTTTTGTTGTTGCTCTCGCGTAGCATGCTGCAGGGCCTACCGAATGACGGT
>CAZMDV010000362.1:0-3229 GCA_964564875.1 uncultured Salinivenus sp. | reverse complement strand
TCGGCGTAGAGCTGCGCTCGGGACCAGAGCAGCCATCGGTCCTCGAGCCCGAAGGCGGCGGTGCGGAGGGGAACGTCGGGGGAAATGGACGACACGAGAGCGGTGGGCACTGGCTAGCAAACATCAAGACGCGCTCTCATCGCACCACCGTGAGCCGCTGGGTGCGGACGTGAGAGCCAGCCCGCAGGTGCAGGAAGTACGTACCACTGGAGAGTTCCGTGGCGTCGAGACGCACCGTCTGGGCCTCGCCCGCCGGGGGCGTGTCCCGGTACAGGGTCCGCACCTCCTGACCGAGCGTATTGTACAGCGTGAGGGTCGTCTCCGCCGCCTCCTTCACCGCAAAGGAGAGGGTGGCGGTCCCCCGGACCGGATTGGGCGCCGGCGCCGTCAGCCGCAGGGGCGCCTCCATGTCGATCCGAACCTCAATCGGGTCGCTCAGGGTGGCGGCCCCGCCGATGTCCACCTGCCTCAGGCGAAAGCGGTGCGTGCCCACCGCCAGGTCCTCCGCCCGATAGCGGTAGATGTGCGATTCGGTCGACGTGCCGCCCTCGGCCTTCGACTCGACGTAATCGAGCTCGGACCAGGCCGCTTCTTCGGAGGCCTTGTGCTGGACCTCAAAGCCCGCGTTGCCGGTCTCCGAGGCCGTCTGCCAGGTGAGGCGGACCCCCGCCTCGGTGGCGGTGCCGTCGAACGCCGCTAGCTCGACAGGCAGCGGGCTGTTTACACTTCCGAGTGTCCACCGGCTCAGGGCTTCGATGCCAGAGAGCGTGACGGTGTTGGCGTTCGCATCCCGGCTGTCGAAGCCCTCCTCCGACCAGGACGTTCCCCCGTCCTCGGACTTGAAAAACTCCAGGTTGGATTCCGCGATGCCGTTCAGCTCCGCGTCGCTGTAGGTGAAGGTCAGTTCGGCGCTCAGGCCGCTGTTGTTCTGGGAGGGCAAGATGTCGTAGTAGCGGGCAATGCCCTCGTTGTTATTGGGAGCGTCCTGCACGGCGTGCCCGCGGGTGACGGTCACGTCGCCGAGGTCCTCCGAGGCGGTGATCTGCAGGCCCAGCCCCGCCGGGTCTGCAGAGGAGGGGTTGTCCAAGGCACGGGTCGCGGTGAGGCTGCCGCCAGCGACGCGACCGGCGGCCGTCTCCTTCAGGCGGGCGGTGGCACCGGCCTCGCCGAAGTCCATCGTGGCGCCCTGGAGGTCGAGGACGCCCTGGTTGGACACCTCGACGGTCGCGCCGTTCTGGACCTGAATCTGCTGGGCCCCAGCCGGTATCACCACAACGACCGAGAGGAGAAGAGACAAGAGCGTGGCAGGAAGGGCGTAGGCTGAGCCGAGCGTTCTGCACATAGACGTGATGGGGTTGAGGGTCCTTTCGGGAAAAACGAGGAGGAGTGAAAAACGGCAAGAGCCTAGCCCCAGCGCCAGAGGAGCCCGGCACCGACCAGGCCGCCGAGGAGCGCGGCGAGGAAGAGAGACGAGAGGGGACCGGTCCACCCGGCCGTTGCAGAGGAGGCGCGCTGCAGCTCGGTGCGCAGGGCGGCGACCTCCTGCTCCACCTCGGCCAGTTGTTCGACGCGGCGCGTTAGCGAATCGATCTGGGCGTGCTGCGTCTCGATCTGGGCGTGCTGCTCCTGGAAGCCTTTCAGCAGGACGGCCGTCAGCTTCGGGTAGGCCAGGGACAGCATCCCATCGGCCCCTTCGTTCACCAGTTCGGGGAATTTGTTTTGCACCTCCTGGGCGATCAGGCCGATCTGCTCGCCGCTCGGATGGGTGCGCTCGTCTTTGAAGCGGAAGCGCACGGGGGTGATCTGCCGGAGGGCGCCGAGCACGTCACCGAGCGGCCGAACAGAGGTCTTGAGGCGGCGGTCGGAGAAAGTGTCGTGGCTAGAGGCGGTGGCGCTACCTCCCTCGTCGACCGTAAACGCGTCGCTCGTGGACGAGCAGGCATCGTTTTCAACGTCGTAGGAGCCGTTCCCGACGGCGAGCAGGGTGCCGTCGCTGGACTGGTTGGCACTGTTGCACTCTCCGAGCGAGAGGGATCTGAAGGTCGCCGCTTCTGTTCCGAGTCCCATCGCCGTGGTGTTGTTGCTGCTGGCGGTCGTGCTGCGGCCCATCGCCGTGGACTGGCCGGCGCTGGCAGTCGTCGCTGCGCCCATCGCTGTGGCGGCGCCGCCGCTGGCGATCGTGCCGTCGCCCATCGCTGTGGCGTTGGCGCCGCTGGCAGTTGTCCGCTCCCCCATCGCTGTGGCGATGAAGCCGTTGGCCTTTGTGTCGACGCCGAAAGCGACGGAGTAGGACCCGACTTTTTCGGCGTTCCACTGGGTGCCGTCCTTGAAGAAACCCACTCGCCCGGCGCGAATGGCGGCCTTGGCCGGGTACCACATCAGGCGGGTGCCAGCGCCCTCGGCGGGGATCGAGTCGTTCGGTGCAGAGGGGTCGACAATGCCGGGTGCCAACAGGCCCCCGTCGTAGAACGACTGCAGGCGGGGGGTGCCGCCGCCGTTCTCGATCGTGGCGTTGGGCGTTTGGGCCGGGGCCGTCCCCGGCAGAAGGATCGCGACCGCGAGAAGGGACCCGACGAGCGTGCAAAGCGCCTGTGCGGATGGGATCTGCGCGGATGGGGTGTCAAGCATGGCGTGGGAGGCAGCGGTGATGAACGGGGATGAAGAACGGAGCCCAGGGGCGCTTTCTTCGGGCAGCGCGGCCCCGGCTCCCAGATGCATCCTCGTAGATAGGGGTTCTCGCGGACCCAATCGCGACAAACCTCCCCCCGAAATGCGACATGTCGGACTTGAGGGGGGTGATTGTCCGATTTCATCACCCCATTTCCCTCGACGTGAGGGCGACCTGGGGTAGGGTGACACACCCAGAGGGGCTCGCTGTGCTCCCCATTCGCACTGGGACCGGGGGCGTCTCTCTTCCTCCTCAAATAGAGGGTGCGCTACTCCGGGGCGTCGGTGGGGGAGGCCACCGGATACTTTGAGGGGGGACAGCCAAACCGCTCTTTGAAGCGACGGGCGAAGGTCTTGGGCGTGCCGAAGCCGACCTCGTAGGCAATCTCCGACACCGTTCCGGCCTCCTGTTCGAGGAGCTGGGCGCCCACGTCGAGCCGGTAGCGGCGGACGAAGGCGGCGGGCGTCTCGCCCGTGAGGCGTTTGAGCTTTCGCTGGAGCTGGCGCGGGCTCAGGCCCACCTCGGCCGCGAGGTCGTCGACGGTGAACTCGGCGTGGGAGA
>CAZMDV010000361.1:0-3238 GCA_964564875.1 uncultured Salinivenus sp. | reverse complement strand
GCAGTCCCCTCGTAAGGGACAGGTCACCGGTTCGAGTCCGGTCGTTGGCTCTCCCCTCACTTTCGGTAGCACTCAAGCCCTGCCGTCCACGGCGGGGCTTTGCTGTTGTGTCGGGGACGTTTTCTCAGAGAGGCTTGATCTCCTGGCTACTGATGGCGGCGGATCCATTGATCTCCGGCCCTCGTGCAGCGGACTCGAACACCCCGCTCTGAGACGTGCACGAAATCGTGCTGGGCAAGGGTTTGCACGGCCTCCTGAACGGCGCGCGGCCCCGTGCCCACCGCCTGGGCCAGCTCGTAGAGATCGGCGCCCTCCTGGGCGTGCACGGCCCGAAGTACCGTGGTCTCCATGTCCGTGAAGTCCGACGAAGCCATCGGTTGGAACGAAGGTGGCCTCAGAGAGACGAAGCAGCGCGTTACTCTTCGTCCTGAGCGGTGGCCTCAGGGTCCGACACACTGCCGGGGCCCAGCCCGGGAACTTCCATGTCGCCACGAAGCCACTCGATGGCCTCCTCGCGGTCCTCGGCCGCGTAGGTCTGAACCGTAGACATGGGGAAGAGGAGTTCCATCTTTTCGAGCCACGTCGCCCACAGGTCATCGCCCACGACCGCCACCTTGTCCAGGTTGCGCAGATGGCGGATGTCGAACGCGAGGTCCTCCCAGCGGTCCTCGGGCGTCCAGTCGTCCACGTCGTTCATCACGAGGAGCGCGCGCGTCGTGGTGTGCTGTTCGAGGTGGTCCCGCAGGGTCGAATCAAAAACCTCGTAATCCTCTTCCGTCAGTGTATCGTTCAGTTCGACGCCGAAGAGGTTTGTGTCGGGAAAATCGAGAAGCTCGTGCATGAGCGGGGATAAACCGTGGATGAGCAGTCGGAAAGAGGCCGGAACGTCGGTGAACCAGCACAACAGTGAGCGTACGACCCGGGCGGTGTACTGTTCGAGTACACTTGTGGAATCTCGACCGTCCGGCCCGTCAAAGGCCCCAACTGAACGCCGAGATTGACAGCGGCGCTCGAACAAACCATCTTGAGGCCCCCAGCTTCTACCAAGCAGCGACCCTTCTCCGCACCATGTCCGCTCCGCAGGCTCGTTCCGCCGCCGTTCGACCGCTCTTCCAGTACACCCACTGGGCCAACGATCGCGTCCTCGACACGATGCAGGCGGCCCCTGTGCCGGAGCGGGCCATTGAGCTGTTCAGCCACCTGCTCCGAGTCCAGGACCTGTGGTTTGGGCGAATCGAGAAGACCGGTCATGCCACCCTGGATCTGTGGGTCGACGAAAGTCTTGCGGCGTGCGCCGAGCGGGTCGAGGCCAGTGCGCAGCGCTGGCAGACCGTGATCGACGAGCGGGCTGCACACGACCTCGACCAGCCCATCGCGTACACCAACTCCAAGGGCACATCCTTCGAGACGCCTCTCCGAGACCTCCTCACCCACGTCGTGAACCATGGCACGCACCACCGCGCTCAGATTGCCCTTGTGCTGCGTGAGGCCGACATTGTGCCACCTCCGACGGACTACATCTTCTTCGTCCGAAAGGAGTAGACCCCTAATCTCCGTCTCCGCCCGTATCTCATGCATCGACCCGTGCTGCCAATGGCTCGTACGCTCACGTTCTGGGGCGTCGTTCTCGCGTCCCTTCTCGTCGCCACGGGGTGCCAGCCCGAGGACGCCCCATCCGTCTCGCCTACGCAGCTGGACGTCCCGGCGTCCGCCGAGAGCGGCCAGCCGCACCTTTACGCAGAGAACGGGAGGGTCTGGATGAGCTGGGTGGAGCCGACGGGCGAGGATCAGCATGCCCTCCGCTACGCCCACCGGGCCGACTCGACTTGGACCGAGCCCCGGACCGCAGCGCAAGGGCCCGACTGGTTCGTGAACTGGGCCGACGTGCCGTCCTTGCGGCCCCTTCCCAGCGGGCGCCTCGCCGCGCACCACCTGCGCCTCTCCGCACGCTACCGGCAGAGCGACGGCCCCAGCCCGCTCGCCTACGACGTGCGAGTCACGCAGACCGACGGGGCGGGCACGTGGCAGTCGTCCGTCACGCCACACGACGACGGAACGGAGACCGAACACGGATTCGTGTCGATGCTCCCGTGGCCGAAGGACCGCCTGCTGGCCGTGTGGCTCGATGGGCGCAAGATGGTGGGACAGGAGGGACGCGGGCGCGAAATGACCCTTCGCGGGGCCGTGCTCGACCCCACCGGGACGGTCGAGCGGCAGGCGCTGCTCGACGCCCGCACCTGCGAGTGCTGCCCCACCACGGCGGTGCGGACCGGGGAGGAGGCGCTCGTGGCGTACCGTGATCGCTCAGAGAAGGAGATTCGCAATATCCGGCTCGTGCGGTTCGACGGCCAATCGTGGTCCGAGCCCGCGCTCCTCCACGACGACGGATGGAAGATCGAGGGCTGTCCGGTGAACGGCCCGGCCCTGGCGGCCCAGGGCGACCGCGTGGCCGCGGCGTGGTACACGGCGCCGAACGGGATTCCCCGCGTCCACGTCGCCTTCTCGGACAACGGCGGACGACGGTTTACCGAACCGGTCGTCGTGGCCGAGGACACCCCGACCGGACGGGTCGACGTGGTGCTGCTGGACGACGGGCGCGCCGCGGTAAGCTGGCTCGGGAAAGCCGACGACTCTGCGGCCCTTCGGGTCCGGTCCGTAGACGCCGACGGCACGACCGGGCCCCCCGTCGCGATGGCCGAGCTTTCGTCCGCCTCGCGGGGGGTGGGCATGCCGCGCCTCGTGCGAAGCGGGAACGCCTTCTATGCGGCGTGGACGAGCCCGGAGGGGGGCGTTCAGGTGGGTCGACTTTCCGCAGAAGAGCTCCGCTAGCGCGCAGCCCTGGCGTGAGAGTTAGTCCTCGTCGTCGCCCGAGAGGCTGATCCCGCCGATCGTAAGTCGGACGAAGGGGCCCTGCGTCGACGCATCCGGCCCGCCGGCGAGGGAGTTCTCATCGAGCTGCCAACCGGAGCGGAGGGCGGCAATGACGTACCCGGCCCGTATCCCGGGCTGTGCGCTCCCCCCCTCGTCCGGTGTCCCAAACTGATACTCGAGGCCGGCCCCGAGGCTTATGAGAAAGCTTGCCCGCCCCACTCTGGCGCTGCGATTGGGGTTTTCCAGCACGTCGTCGAAGTTGCTCGCATCGCCCTGACTCCTAATGTCCAGTTGAAGCCCGCCCCCACCGATTCCGACCAGCGGATACGCGCGCAGGCTGGACGTTGGGAAGAACAGGTAGCCGAGG
>CAZMDV010000360.1:0-3242 GCA_964564875.1 uncultured Salinivenus sp. | reverse complement strand
CCGAATACGACGAAACCATTCCCATGACGATCCCAAATTCCGCGCTCCCGTCTACGATGAACGCCTGGGTCATCGACGACTTCGGCGGACCGGAGGTCTTCGAGCGACGCGAGATCGACGTGCCCGGTCTCGGCGACCATCAGGTCCTCGTCCGCGTGCATGCCACGAGCGTCAATCCCGTCGACTATAAGATCCGCCGTGGGGACGCCGAGGCCCTCTGCCCGCCCCGTCCTGCCACACTGCACGGGGACGTGGCGGGGATCGTTGAGGCAGTGGGGGACGACGTGATGGCCTTCGACGAGGGCGACGCCGTGTACGGCTGTGCGGGCGGCTTCCAGAACGCCCCGCACGGCGCCCTGGCCGACTACATGCCCTGCGATGCGCGGCTCTTGGCCCCGATGCCCGCGTCGCTCTCGTTCCGCGAGGCTGCCGCGCTGCCCCTCGTGACGCTGACCGCCTGGGAGGGGCTCATCGACAAGGCCGACATCGGGACTGGCGAGCAGGCCCTCGTGCACGGCGCCACTGGCGGGGTCGGCCACGTGGGGCTCCAGCTCGCGGTGTGGCGCGGCGCGGAAGCGACCGTGACGGCCTCCTCGCAGTCAAAGCTTGACCTCGGCGCCGACCTGGGGGCCGACGCTCTCATCAACTATGAGGGGGAGTCGGTCGAAGAGTACGTGCAACGGTGCACCGATGGCCGCGGCTTCGACCTTGTCTTCGACACGGTGGCGGGCGAGAACGTCCGGACGTCCGTGGAGGCCACACGGCTCAACGGAGAGGTCGCCACCGTAGGGGCGCCAGCGGAAGGCGGCCTTCGTGCGGCCTACGGCAGCGGGATTTCGGTGCACTTCGTGTCTATGCTCATCCCCATGCTGCACGACGTGGGACGGGCCCGCCACGGCGAGATCCTCCGGCGGACCGTCGAACTGGTGGAGGAGGGACATCTGCGCCCACTCGTCGACGACCGCACCTTTACGTTCGACGAGATCGGCGAAGCCCACGCCTACGCCGAGGCGCACAAACAGATTGGCAAGGTCACTGTGGCACATCCCGCGCCGTGAGACAGGAGGCCAGACAGCGTTTTCTCTCCAGGTCATGTTGGTTCTCCTCCGATAGTGTGAAGCTGTTTTCGTAGAGGAGGCTAGCCGATCCACACGTCAGCGGATCTGTCCGGCTTCGTCGTCCTGGCAAGCCAATCATCGTGAGTCAGGAGCTCACCGCCGCCCCGGGCTGGCATTTCCGTTCTACGTTGGCTAGGCTACAGGCACTGGTTTTTTGTCCCCGTTCTTCCGCGCCCGGTTTTGCCGGGTCGGTCCCGCTCGGCAGGGCAACGCCCCCCGAAGCTCCGCCGGAAACGGTGTCCACGTGCCTCTTCATCGGTTCCCCGGATTCGTCATGAACCGCTTTCTTCTCCTTGGCCTCTCTGTATGCCTCGCCCTTGGGGGCGGTCCGGTCTGGGCCCAATCCTCCCCCGACGACTCGGCTACCGATCAGGTCGGGTTCGGGCGGGCGGTGGCCGTGGGCGAGGAGGACGTTTTCGTCGGGGCCCCGCAGGACATCAACACGCCGGGACGCGTCTACGTCTACGCCCGCGACGAGGAGGGGGCGTGGCGCGAACGCTCATTCCTGGAGGCCCGGGAGGGCACGGTCCAGGATGGATTTGGCTCGGCGCTCGAGACGGCCGGCGAGACCCTCGTCGTCGGGGCGCCCTCGGCCAACGCGGTCTACCTCTTCCGACCCGCGGACGCTGGCTGGCGACAGGTGGCCCGCCTCACTCCGGCTGATAGCACCCAGGGGTTTGGCACCAGCCTCGCCCTCGCTGGCGACCGACTGTTCGTGGGCACCAGCGCCACGGTTTCCGTGGAGGCGGGAGATACGACGCAGGCCGGGGCCGTTCATCTCTTTCGGCGGGCCGACGATGGAACCTGGGGGGAGGCCCGTGTCCTCCGGAGCGACCAGGTCCAGAAGGAAGCCGGGTTCGGCACCTCCCTGATCGCGTCGCCCGAGCACCTCCTCGTTGGCGCGCCCGAACAGGAGGGCGGCGCGGTGGTGGCCTTTCGGCCCGGTCCGGACGGATGGTCCGAACGTCAGACCCTGACGGCCTCGGGGCTGGGGAGCAGGGCGCAGTTTGGCTCGGCGCTGCAGTGGGCCGGGGACCAGCTCCTCGTCGGGGCGCCGCGGGCGTTGGACGCGACCGGCGCCGTGGGCACTTACGCCTACAACGAGCAAGATACGACCTGGCGCCGCACCGGGCAGCTTCTTCCCTTCGACGGGAGCTCCCGCCGCTTCTTTGGGACCGCCCTCGCCTACGACGGCACCGATCTCTGGGTGGGGGCACCGGGCCGCATCAGCATGGTGTTCATGTATCAAAATCGGGCTCGGCGGAGCTGGCCCCTGGGAGCGGCCCAAAATCAGGGCGGGGCGCTCTATCGCTTTCGCCGCAACGAGGACTCCTGGTCCCGCGCTCAGCGCGTGGTCCATTCGGGGGCGGAAGCAGGCGACGGACTCGGGGGCGCGCTCGCGGCGAGTTCGACCGTCGTGGCCACGGGCCTTCCGGGGGACGACTACGGGGCCGGCACCATGGCCCTCTACTCGGCCGCCGATGGCGACTGGACCCGCCCGGCCCCAATTGCTCCCACCCAAGGATCGCGCTTCAGTGCCCTGACGGGCGAGGAACGGACGTGCTCAGACGGGAGCGTGGGCTCCTTCTCGTGCGAACAGGTGGACCTGAAGTCGTTTCTTCCTATCCGTTCGGTCGGGGGGGACCGGGGCGTGCACATCACGGACATCTGGGGCTGGACCGACCCCAAGACCGGCACCGAATACGCCCTGGTCGGCCGGTCCGACGGCATCGCCTTCGTGGACGTAAGTGCGCCGACCCAGCCGGTCTACGTGGGTGAGTTGCCCCAGACCGAGAAGGCACGGGTCAACTCTTGGCGCGACATGAAGGTGTATGACAACTACGCCTTCGTGGTGGCGGACAACGCCGGGGATCACGGCCTTCAGGTTTTCGACCTGACGCGCCTCCGCGGGGTAGAGACCGACGAGCGGCCGGTTACCTTCGGGGAAGACGCCCACTACGACCGAGTGAACAGCGTCCACAATCTGTTCGTCAACGAGCAGACCGGCTACGCCTACTTGGTGGGCAGCAGTGGGGGCGGGACGACCTGCGGGGGCGGGCTCCACATGATCAACGTTCAGGACCCGCTGAATCCCACCTTCGCGGGGTGTTTTGCCGACCCCTC
>CAZMDV010000359.1:0-3244 GCA_964564875.1 uncultured Salinivenus sp. | reverse complement strand
ATCGCCTCACGCAGCTTTTTCCCGAGAGCGACCTTCTCGACGAGGCGGAGGCCTTGTACAGCGAGGCGCAGCGCAAGCTCGAACGTGTGCAGGCCCGCGACGAGGAGCAATCGCTTGCGCAGGAGGATACGTCCCGCGGCTCCAACTAAGCGGAGGGGGCCACGCTGGCCCGAGGTGTCATGGATATCGGTCTCTTTGGCGGATCCTTCAATCCTCCCCACGTTGCGCACCTCATCGTCGCCGAGGTCGTCCGCGATCAATTCGACCTCGCCGAGGTGTGGTGGATTCCCAATGCCACCCCGCCCCACAAGCCCGAAGACGAACTGGTGGCCGTCGAGCACCGGCTTGCAATGACCCGGCGCGTCGTCGAGTCCAACCCTGCCTTTCGGGTCTGCGACCTTGAGGTGCAGCGGGAAGGGGTGTCGTACACGGTCGAGACTGTCCGGGTGCTACAAGATCAACACCCCGACACGGACTTTGCCCTTATCATTGGCAGCGACAGCCTCGATCACTTTGCGGAGTGGCACCGTCCCGACGAGATTGACGAACGCGTGCCACTCATCGTGTACAAGCGGCCCGGGGCGATCGAGTCGGTCGCCGAGCCCCGCTTTGCGAATCACGTCCGGTACGTGGCCGCTCCCGTCATGGAGGTGTCGGGAACCGAAGTCCGAGCCCGCCGACGGGCAGGTCGGTCCATCCGGTATCTCGTGCCGGAGGCCGTGCGCACCTACATCGAGACCTACGATCTCTATCAGGGGAGCGAGTGACGGCCCCCGCTCGGTCCCATAGCGGAGGACTCGCCCGACTCGACCGCGTCGATATCGTTGCGTTGGCCCCGAACCTCACCGTTGTCCCTGTCGTTCTGTAAAGGGCTTGGTGCCGGGAGGGGGACGCCCGTTTGTGATTTCCCAAAATCAATCCCACGACACACTATGGCCGTTACCGAGTCTACCATGATGGAGCTGGGCCACCCGGCCCCCGACTTTTCCTTGCCCGCCGCCAATCCCGAGGTCGACGACCGTGGGACCGATCACCGGTCGCTCGCGGACTACGACGACGCCGACGTGCTGGTGGTCGTCTTCATGTGCAACCACTGTCCGTACGTGCAGCACATCGAGGACCCGCTCCTCGACGTGGCCCGCGAGTATCAGCCGCACGGCGTACAGTTCGTGGGCATCTGCTCGAACGACCCGGAGCGCTACCCGGACGACTCCTTTGACAGCATGGCCGAGCGCGCCCAGGAAAAGGACTATCCCTTTCCCTACCTGCAGGACGAGTCGCAGGAGGTGGCACGGACTTACGAGGCGGCCTGCACGCCCGACATCTACGTCTTCGACGACGACCGAACGCTCGCCTACCGGGGCCGCTTCGATGAGACGCGCCCCGACGGCGACGAGGCGCACGGAGGGGACCTGCGACGGGCCCTCGACGAGCTGCTGAAGACCGGCGAGGTGACGATGGAGCAGTCCCCGTCCATGGGCTGCAACATCAAGTGGAAGCCGGACAAGGAGCCGGCCCATGCTTCCTGACAGGGTTCTCTCGTGGCGACGGGAATCCGAGCCTCCCGTGGGCGGCGGGCCCTCTGGTCCCGTTTTAAAGTCAAGAGGTCGTCCCGCAAGGGAAGCGGACCGCTCTGTTTCGACCGGGTGAAGCTTTTCGGGCAAACCGGTTCCCCCGGCACGCGACGACATTTTCAGATGAAATGCGTATAACCGCACGGACAGGGCGTAGCCTTGCTTCACACTGTTGCGCCCAGTCCAATTTGTGCTCATGTTTGGCGAACGAGCCTTTCGAACCTGGTCCCATGTCCTTGTAGGGGCATGCGGCATCTCTGTGCTCTTCCTGGGCGTGATGGTGATGGCCGAGGAGGTGATCGGAGATGGGGCCCGCGTCACTCGGGCGGGATTGAGAATGAGTGCGGCGGCATTCGTCGGCTACGTTGGGGTGGCCTGGCTGATTCGCCTCGACGCGGATCGGTCCCGTCAAGGGAGTGAACAGTGACAGGGCCGGACGAGGAATCATCGACCGGGGCTGTCCATTAGAGTAACTGCCGCTTAGGGCCCGCCCACCCCCGTCTCTTCCCAGTCGGATGGAACCGCTTCCGAGCGACGGGCCTCGGCGTCGCGAACACGACCCGCACTGCTGCTGACAAAATAACGCCTGAGGTGATAAAATGAGTAACGACGCAGTCGACACGACGACCCCTGAGGACGAACGTTCGGCCTTCGAGACGGCGCAGGAGGAACAGGAGGACGTCGATCCGCGGACTATTCCGCAGAAGCTGGAGGAGCCTCCACCGGTCGGGGACGAAATCGAGTATCCGGATTATCCGGAGGAGGATCACGAAACATGGCGGATTCTCGTCGAGCGCCAGATGGAGCAGCTGCCGGGTCGGGCCTGTGAGGCGTACATGCGCGGCCAGGAGGTCCTGCAACTGGGGGCCGATCGCATTCCGGACCTGGCGGACCTGAGCCGGCGCCTCGACGAGGAGACGGGATGGACCGTGGCCAACGTGCCGGGCCTCATCCACGAGAAGAACTTCTTCTCGCTGCTGTCCCAACGCAAGTTCCCGTCCACCAATTACATCCGGGGCCGGGACGAGCTCGACTACACGCCGGCGCCGGACTGCTTCCATGACATCTTCGGCCACATGCCGATGCTCACGCAGCCGGAGTTTGCCGACTTCTATCAGCTCTACGGCCAGGCGGCCCAAAACGCAGAGGGCGCCGACCGGCCCCGCCTGGAGCGGTTCCACTGGTTTACTGTCGAGTTCGGCCTGATCCAGGAGCAGGGAGAGAAGCGCATCTTCGGCGCCGGCATCGTGTCGTCGAACGAAGAGGTCACGCACGCCCTCTCCGACGAGGTCACGCTTCATCCCTTCGATCCCGAGCACATCGTCGAGAAGGACGACTACGAGGTGTACAACCTGCAGGAGGAGCTCTTCGTCCTCGACTCCTTCGAGCAGCTCGTCGAGGGCTTCCGCGACTGGACGGAGAGCAAGGGACTGCTGTAGATCCTGTAGATCCCCCCGTCCCTGTTCGAAGACCACTTCGGCACAGAAGACCCACGCCCCGCCTCCGGAATTCGGGAGGCGGGGCGATTTGCCTTGAATCCGTTTGCCCGCGGAAAACATCGCCGACGCAGTCGGTTGGAAGGCACGTGCAACAGTGTCAAATCAGCCTTCTCAAATTTCCATGGAAACGGAGACTCAAGGGCGTGTGTCCGCACGGATTACCGGACGGGT
>CAZMDV010000358.1:0-3249 GCA_964564875.1 uncultured Salinivenus sp. | reverse complement strand
CCACCGTATCGGGGTGCTCCTCGCGGGCCTGCTGCACGTCCTCCACCTGAAACATTTCGTGGACCACGCAGCGCCCCTCCCACCCAATCAGGTCCGCGTCGGCGGCGTCGGCCGGGGCACCATCGCCGCTCGACGGTGCCCCGTCGCCCCCGACGCCCTTCCGCTCGCGCTTCTGGGGAAAGAGCACGTCCTTGCCGGTCTCCTGCGCCACGTTCTGGGCGAGGAACTCGTCCGGGATGAAGATGACCGTGTCCGAGTCGAGCGACTCGACCACCTGCGCCGCGTTGCTGGAGGTGCAGCAGACGTCGCTCTCCGCCTTCACGTCGGCGTAGGTGTTCACGTAGGTCACGACCGGCAGCCCCGGATAGCGCTCGCGCAGGCGCCGCACGTCCTCGGCCGTGATGCTCTCGGCGAGGGAGCAGCCCGCCTCCTCCGCGGGCAGAAGCACGGTCTTGTTCGGGTTCACGATCTTGGCCGTCTCGGCCATGAAGCGGACCCCGCAGAACACGATCGTGTCGGCCTCGGCCTCCGCGGCGCGCCGGCTCAGCTCCAGCGACGAGCCGGTATAGTCCGGAATCGTGTGGAAGAGGGCCGGCTCCATGTAGTTGTGGCCAAGAATGACGGCGTTCTGCTCTTGCTTGAGCTGGTTGATCTCGGCGGCCAACTCGGCTTTGTGCTGGAGCTCGCGGTTGCTGGGCACGTCTTCGAGGCGCTCTTCGAGCACGTCGTAGAGCGCATCAGGGTCGGTCAGGGTCGCAGCGTCGTTGATCATAGCAGAAAACAAGGAGGTTGATCGGGAGAGTGCGCAGCAGAATCACACCGGGACGCGAGTGCTCTCAGGCAGCCCGAATGCTGACGTCGAGCGCGGAGGCCGAGTGGGTGAGCGCGCCGACCGAAATGGCGTCAACGCCGGTTTCGGCGACGGCCGAGACGGTGTCGAGCGTGACACCGCCCGAGGCCTCCAGCGGCACGCGTTCGTCCGTCCGCTCCACGGCTTGGCGCAGGGTGTCGAGGGCCATGTTGTCGAGGAGAATGACGTCGGGGGAGAGGGCCAGGGCCTCATCCAACTCATCGAGCGTCTTCACCTCCACCTCGATCGGGTACGTATCCCCGTGCGTCTCGCGGGTCCGCTGCATGGCCTCGGTAATGCCCCCGGCCCCGTCGATGTGGTTGTCTTTAATGAGGACCATGTCGTGCAGGCCCATTCGGTGGTTGCGCCCCCCTCCCTGCCGCACAGCGTACTTGTCGGGCCGGCGGTGGCCCGGAAGGGTCTTTCGGGTGTCCAAGATGTCAGCATCCGTGTGCGCGACGGCGTCCACAAACCGACGCGTGCGGGTGGCGATGCCGGAGAGGCGCCCCACGAAGTTGAGCGCGGGGCGCTCGGCGGTCAGGAGCGACGGGCCGGGGCCGGACACGGACGCGATGGTCTGCCCGGCCTCAATCTGGTCTCCCTCCTCCACGAGGGGCGAGAGCGTCAGGTCCGGATCCACGAGTCGAAACAGGGCCCGCGCCAGCGGCAGACCGGCAATCACGCCGGACTCTTTCGCCACGAGTCGTCCCTCCAGCCGATCCTCGGCGTCAAGGGTCGCCACGCTCGTTACGTCCCGGGCCGCCGCGTCCTCGTCGGGCGACCAGTTGCCCTCCGGATCCACGTCCTCCGCGATGCTCAGTTGTAGGAGGGTGAAGACGGAGGGATGACGCAGGGCGACGGGCAGGATGCGGCGCACCGGTTGGGGAATGGAAGATCTCTTCGGGGAGACAGCCATCATCCGGAGTCGGATCCACAAGATCGTTGGCGCACGGTCCCCATGCCGCCCCGGCTGACAGGGGCCGCGTACTGAACATCGACGGGCGGATTCAATGCCGCTGCCCGAGCTCTGTTCGACCCAAGCGTGAAGATGGACGAACAACCCGCCTTCGGACTCCGTCTCCTCAACCTCGAAGCGGCCTAGGGCCCTGGGCAGGAACCGCCCGGCACAGGCTGGCGGGAAGGCCGGACGGGGTTGTGGACGCCCTTGGCGACGCAGCGGGTGGCCACGAGGCTATCGGACCACCGTCAATCGCTCCGTTCGAGTCCGGCCGTCGGTCCGCAATCGTACAAAGTACACGCCGCTCGGCAACGTTTCCACGCTAAGCTCTACCGTTTGCGCCTGGCCGGCCTGCGGCGTGCCCTCGTAAAGGGTTCTCACGCGCTGCCCGAGCACGTTGTAGAGGGCCACTGAGGCCTCCGAGGCTTTTTTTACAGCAAACGAGACGGCGGCCCGGGCCGAGGTGGGGTTCGGGGCCGGTGTGCTCAGACGCAGTGCCGCGTCCATGCCCACCTCTACCGCGACCGTCTCGCTAAGGCTCGTTGACCCGTCGAGATCTTCCTGCTTCAGACGGAAGCGATGTGTGCCCGGCTCAAGCTGCCGCTGGAGTCGATAGCGATAGGACTGCGACGTGGTGGTGCCCCCCCCACTGGCCTTGCTCTCCACGAAGCCGAGCGTGGTCCAGCCGGGCTCTCTCTGATGCTGCACGCGGAATCCAGCGTTGTTGGTCTCGCTCGCCGTCTCCCACGTAAGCTCCACGGAGCGACCGGTCTGTACCGCGTCGATGCCCGCCATTTCGACCGGAAGAGCGGTCGAAGACTGGAGACCTATGAGCTGGTAGTCTCCCTCCCCGGTGTCGCCGGACTGTCCCACCACGTCGGCAAACGTGAACAGACCGGTCGGAATCGGCTCCCCCACCAGCGCGCTCTCCTCTGTCCCCGGCACCCGAAATCCAAACGTCTCCTCCCCGTCGGTAACCTCATAGCTGGTCTCCGCCGCAAAGCTCGAATCAGGCCCCACGCCCGGAAACGACAGCCCCTCTACCTCGACCAGTTCGCTCTCGTAGTCCTCCCCCGATCCCACGAGATCTCCCAACGTCACCAGCTGCGGGGCCGGCGGCTCTCCCTGGCCCTCCACGGCGTAGCTCGTCACATCGTCGTTGTTGAACCGAATCTGCCCGCCCGACGCCGAGAGCCTCCCGCGCACCCGGAGCTCCGTCCCCGGCTGAATCTCCCCCGCCGAGATGTCCTGCTGAAAGTCGCCACTCAGCGGGCCGGCCGTCTGCCGCACGACAAGCCCGCTGGCCCCGGTCGACCCGCTCTCGTCCTGGAACCGGGCGTAGCTCCCGTACGCCCGGGACACCGTACCCTCGAGGATGGTCTCCTCCTGATTCCCATTTTCAAGCGCTGCCCGCAGATCGGCAATAGACCTATCGTCGTCG
>CAZMDV010000357.1:0-3255 GCA_964564875.1 uncultured Salinivenus sp. | reverse complement strand
TCGTTCTTGTTCTGCGAGTAGACGTCGCGGACGGTCGTGCCGGTGAGGTCGGGCTTCCATTCGCGGACGAGGGCGCGGAGCGTGTAGTAGTTGTTGACCACGGTTGGGGTGCGGGCGTGTGGGCGTTCGGGCGTGTGGGCGTAGGGGGCGTGCTCCGTCGGTGTGTCCACACATCCACACTCCTGGGCGCCGAGGGTGGTTCACACGACAGTGTGAGGGTCTCAAATCCGCAGAAGCGGGCTATCGTCTTCAGCAGAATCCATCCCCGTGCCGCGGGGTCCGCGGGGTCACCCTGCACTATTCCGTCGCACAGGGAAGTCAGTCGAGAGGTCAGAACTGCCGGGGAACCGCAATCGCCCCACCCTGCTGCACGTCTGCGGCAAACCGGTCCACAGGAACTGCAGGGGCGCTTCGGAGAAGAATCACGCCGGTTCGGCGGCAAGCATCGTCTCCGTCGCCGGCTCGCGCAGGTTGTAGCGGTTGCGCATGCTCGCCCCGTAGGCCCCCGTCGTCGCCACGAGCAGCGTGTCGCCCGGCTCGGTAGGCGGCAGGCGGCGGTCGTGGCCCAGCACATCGCCGGTCTCGCAGATGGGCCCCACCACGTCTGCGGTGAGCGACGGGGCCTCATCGAGGCGGCTGAGGTTGACAATCTCGTGGTGGGCGCCGTAGAGGGCCGGGCGCAGGAGGCTGTTCATGCCGGTGTCGAGCCCCACGTACCGCACGGTCTCCTTCGTTTTCGTCTGCGTGACGCGGGCGAGCAGGACGCCGGCCTCGGCCACCACGTAGCGCCCCGGCTCCATCCAGAGGTCGTACTGCGGATGCCGGTCGGTGGCGTCGCCCAGAACGTCGTCGAGTGCAGCGAGGTCGAGCGCCTGAGGCCCACTCCGTCCCGAGATCCCGAGCCCGCCACCTACGTTGAGGACGCGCGCGGCCGGAAAGTCGCCTGCCAGGGTGGCGAGCAGATCCACGAGATTGGCCCACGTGTCTTCGTCCGTAATGCCACTCCCGACGTGGGCGTGGAGGCCGACGACGGTCGTCCCGGCCCGGTCGGCGGCCGCCCGCAGCTGCTCCAGGTCGTCGGGGACAACACCGAATTTGGACTGCGCGCCCGCCGTGCGCACCTTCCGGTGGTGTCCGTGCCCCTGGCCCGGGTCCACCCTTACGAACAGCTCCTCGTCGGCGAACATCTCCGGGTGCTCGGCGAGGAGCTGCACGTTGTCGACGGTAACGCGGACGCCCCGCTCAAAGGCGTCGGCGTACTCGGCGGGCTCAGCAAAGTTGGGCTGGAACAGGACCCGGCGCGGGTCGAGGTCGGGGCACACCTCAAAAACCCGATCCAACTCGCCGGGCGATACGCACTCGAAACCCAGGCCCTGCCGCTCCAGCACGCGGAGCACGGCGGGGTGCGGGTTCGCCTTGATCGCGTAGAACGCCTGGTCCACGGGATCGAGCGATCGCACCTCCCGGCTGCGTTCGCGAAGCGTGGCCGCGTCGTAGACGTAGCGGGGCGACGCCTCGTCGGCCAGGCGCAGCAGTTCGTCGCGGCGACTGCGCCACCACACTGCCGGAGCTCCGCCTCTTTCCTTCTCGGCCTCCGCCCCGACTAACTCTTCCCATCGCGGCCCAAAGACAGCGTCCGGCGCCCGGTTTCCGAGGAACTGGGCGTGCAGCTCGCGCACAAGACGCGGGGCCTGCCCTTCGTCCACCACGAAGCTCATGTTGAGGTCGCTCGCCGCCTGGGTGACGAGGTGCACTTTGTGCTCATCGAACACCTCGAATGCGGGGCCGAGTTCGCTGAGCAGCGAGCGGATGCGGTGACCCACGAGGCTCACGATGGCGCACGGACCGATGAGTTCGGCCTCGCAGTACTGGTTCAGATCGTGGAGCAGCCGGTCTAGGACGTCGGGATCGAGGGCGTTGGCCAGGGGGTCGAGCGTCACCGTCACGTTTGCCTCCGAGGTTGCCACCAGGTCTACGGACAGGCCGTGATGCTTGAAGATCTGGAAGGCATCGGCCAGGAAACCCACCTCCTGCCACATGCCCAGCGTCTCCATGCTGACGGCCGTGATGTCGGTCTTGGCCGAGATGGCCTTCACCTGTGGCCCTGTGTCGGGGGCGTCGTCGGCCACGACCGTCCGGTCCAGCGAGGGGTCCTCGGTGCTGCGGACGTGGAGGGGGATCTGGTGGTGCCGGACTGGATCGAGGCAGCGGGGGTGAAGCACCCGTCCGCCCATCGTAGCTAGCTCCTGGGCCTCGTCGTAGCCGAGGCGGCGCAGCAGGCGCGCGGACGGGACCTCGCGCGGGTTCGCCGTGAAGAGGCCCGGCACGTCCGTCCAGATTTCGAGCCGTTCGGCCTCTAACTTCACCGCAAAGTGGGCCGCCGAGGTGTCCGACCCGCCCCGGCCCAGCAGCACGGTTTCGCCGAGGGCGTTGCTCGCGATGAAGCCCTGCGTGAGGTAGATCGTGTCCGCCGCGTCGGCGAGGCGCGACTGCAGCACCGGATCAGAGTGGGACGTGCAGGTGGCCGACAGGTACTGGCGGCGGGGCGGAACGTGCGGGTCGTCGTCGGACCGCAGAAACTCACGCGCGTCGAGCCACTGCACCGGTAGCCCCTGGGCAGACAGATACGCAGCGCCGAGGCGGGTCGAGAGCAGTTCGCCCGAGGCCAGCACGGCAGCCTGCTGGCGAGGCGTCGGTTCGTCGCTGCCCTGAATGTCGGCCACCAGTCGTTCGAGCCGCTCGAACTCTTTCGATAGCACTGCGTCCGCGTCGACGCCCAGCTTCCGGGCCAGCGCCCCGTGTCGCTCTCGAATAGTGGTGAGCGTAGAGCGCGGATCCCCGGGATCGGTGGTTGACACCTGGCCACAGAGCGCCTCCAGCTGATCCGAAATGCCCTGCAGGGCCGAGCAAACAACAAACGGTGGCCGTCCCTCATCGCGATGCGCGCGCACGACCTCGGCGATTGTGTTCCAGCGTGCCTGACTTGACACGCTTGATCCTCCAAACTTACAGACAGCCCACGGGACAGACTCCGGCATTATTTGTTTTCAAAGTGAACAGTTCAGTCTGGTACAACATCGGGAGCGATGAGGGCAGTGACAAGGAGCGCACTGATTATTTTCCATTCTCGGGTTATTCTGCCAACGTAGGAGCCATCGGCGGAGCGTCTACACCACGTCGTCCCGGAGGACAAACCGGCGGCGGCACGATGCACAATCGATGCTCAGGAACGGAATGAGTAACAAACGGGCCTGG
>CAZMDV010000356.1:0-3266 GCA_964564875.1 uncultured Salinivenus sp. | reverse complement strand
GGGCCGACTCCATGATGAGGCGCTCCTCTTCGCCGAGGGTCTCCTCGAAGAGCATGACGTCGTCGGGGTTGAAGGGGAAGGAAGACATGGAGAAGTACAGATGTGTTTGAATGGGAGATAATCAATTGATCGCTTGTTCTATTTCGTATTGCGTATTTCGTATTACGTATTTCGTCAACTCCCCAGAGAAAAGATACGCAATACGCACTACGCAATACGCATCAGCCGTAATTCCAGGTGACCCCCCGTCCCTCCTCCGGATCCGGATACTCCCAGGACACGGCCCCCTGGTCGCAGGCGTAGAGGCAGGTGCCGCACTCGATGCAGTCCTCGACCTGGAAGTACACCTCCCCGTTCTCGTCGATCTTGTAGCAGTCGGCCGGGCACACGTAGGTGGTGCACTTGTGCGGGCAGGTGCTGTTGCAGATGTCGGTGTCGACCTCGATGTGCGGCTCGGGGTCCGACCGGTCCTCGTTCCGGTACGAGACGAGGCCGAGGCGCTCGGCGAGGGGTAGATCGTCGGTGGCGTTGCTCATAGTGCGCGAGTGGCTTTGTATCCAAGTTTGACGAGGTCCCAGTAGGAGGCGTGCTCGTTGACGCTCTCCCGAAAGAGCTTGTGGACTTTCTTCGAGGGGGTGGTGTCGACCCGAAAGAACTTGTGACCCAGGTCGCAGACGAGGGTCGGCAGCAGGTCGACCATTTCTTCACGGTGCAGCAGGTGGACGGCGTTCTGGAAGCGGCGCATGTCCTTGAGCACAAAGCTGCTCTCTAGCGCCGCCCGGTAGTTCTGAAGCATGTCGGCACTGAAGTCGCCCGCCTCTTTCGCTTCGAGGACCGTTTCGGCGGCCAGGATGCCGGAGCGCATCGCGTAGTCCATGCCCCGAATGGCCCGCCCCGCGTTCAGGAGCAGATTCGCGGCCTCCCCGGCCACGAGCAGCCCGTCGTCGTAAATCTCGCGGGGCATCCCGTAGAGGTCGCCGTCCGAGACGGTATGGGCCGAGTACTCCCGCACCTTCCCGCCCTGAATCATGTCGCGGACGACGGGGTGCTGCTTGAAGTCGGTCAGCAGGTCGTAGGGGGTCATTTCTTCGTTCGGCTCGCCCTTCTCCCGGAGGTTCTCCATGCCGAGCACGAGCCCGATGGAGACCGAGTCCTCGTTCGTGTAGAGGAAGCCACCGCCCTCGACGCCCCCGGTGGCCGCCGCACCCACGAACTCGTTGGTGAGGCCGCTGTCCCCGTGCAACTGAAACCGATCCTCCAGCATCGATTCGTCGAAGCCGATGACTTCCTTGACGCCTACCATCATGTGATCGGCGGGCACGTAGTCGTCGTGAAGCCCCACCTGCCGAGTGAGTAGGTTGTTGACGCCCTCGGCGATGATCACGCTGTCGGCGTGAAAGGTCTCGTCCCCCGCCCGGATGCCGGTGGCCCGGCCCGTGTCGTCCTGCAGCACCTCGTCGACACGCACGTTGGTGGCCAGAAACGACCCGTACGGGTGGGCGCTGTCCGCGATTGTATCCTCCACCCGATCGGCCAGCCAGCGGTCGAACCGGGAGCGGAGGACGCTCACGCCCATGTAGGGCGGCTCGGCGTAGGCGTCGGACTTGTAGTCGAGCGTGAAGGCCGAGTCCTCGTCCATCAGCGTGAGCCGCCGATGGGTGATGAAGCGCTCGAACGCCGCCGCGTCGTCGGTCCAGTACTCCGGCACCAGCCGCGCCAAGTCCCGCCCCCACAGCACCCCGCCCGACACGTTCTTCGACCCGCTAAATTCCCCCCGCTCGATCAGCAAAAACTCCGCGTCGTTCCGGGCGAGTATCATCGCCGCACTGAGCCCCGCAATGCCGCCCCCGACAATGACGCAGTCGAATTCTTCTTCCATGTTTGGCTATTGGCTGCTGGCTGTTGGCTGATGGCTATTGGCCGATAGCTATGAGCCCTGAGCCCTCAGCCAGTAGCATTGAGCCCTCAGCCTTCGGCCATTGGCCAGTAGTATTGAGCCCTTAACCCTCGGCCCTCAGCCCTTCGCCCGCAACTCGTCAATCAGAGGGGGCAAAACGTCATAGAGGTCGCCCACTATCCCATACGTGCAATGGTCGAAGATGGGGGCGTCGGCATCCTTGTTGATCGCCACGACCACCCGGCTGTCCTTCATGCCCGCTACGTGCTGGATGGCTCCTGAGATGCCGACCGCAATATAGAGGTCGGGCGCCACGACCTTGCCGGTCTGCCCAATCTGGGCCGTGGCTGGGAATCGACCTTCCTCCACCATCGGACGCGAGGCGCCGATGCCCGCATTCAGGACGTCCGCCAGCTCCTCAACGAGCACCGTTCCTTCCTCGTCGCTCACTCCCCGACCCGCCGCCACCACGACGCGCGCCTCACCGAGGTCGACGCGGCCCGCAGTGGCCGTCGCCGTCTCCCGGACCCTGCGGCGAAGATTGCTCCCATCAAACGAGAACGGTACGGGCGTCACCTCGGCGCTTGTCGGCGCTTCCTCCGCTTCATAAGCGGCTGCACGGACCGAGACGAGGGTTCGATCGGTCGTCGACCGGGTTTCGGCCATCGCCTTCGCGGCCATGATGGGCCGGACTGCCTCGATCCCTCCCTCCTCCCCGAGTTCGAAGGAGGTCACCTCCGGCAGGGCCGCGGCGTCGGTCCGTACCGCGAGAGCCCCGAGCAACTCGGCTATGGCTTCGGACGACGAAAAGACCGCCACACGGGGATTGACTCGTTCGACCACCGCTTCGAGCGCTTTCAGCAGCGGGGTCGTCTGCGGCTCCGCAAAGATCGGATCCTCTACCGTATAAATCTCGTCGACCCCGTAACGCTCGACCGTCCCGATGTGTGCGGATGGATCGGGCCCGACGATCGCGGCCGCGGGGGTGTGGTTCGCGCCCTCAGCGAGTGTCCGGCAGCGCGTTAGGACTTCCCGGTCGGCGCGCTTCACCTCGCCGTCGCCCGGAAGCACTACGGTTAGCAGCGTTGACATCTAGCGTCTAAATTTGCACTCGAAGCTGTTGCTCGCTGTGGGATTTGATGTGCATGCATCGGGTCCCGGAAGTCCTACATGAAGATTTGGGAGCCTGTATTTTAAAGAAAGGGAAGAACCGCAAATAGCCCCGCCGCCTCCGTTTTCCTCCCAGAGACGAGCCGCTACAACAAGAGGTTCATTGGCTCCTCCAGGTAGGACTTCACCGTGTTCAGGAAGGCAGCGCCCTTGGCCCCATCCACGACGCGGTGGTCGCAGGAGAGGGTCACCTTCATGC
>CAZMDV010000355.1:0-3267 GCA_964564875.1 uncultured Salinivenus sp. | reverse complement strand
AGGATCTTTCCCCCTTTCTCCAATCCATTAAAGCCCCTACCAGCGAGGAGAATCCTACTGGGGAGAGCGTGACTTACGACGAGGACTTCCAGTCCCTCAAGACAGAAATCGAAAACATCGGCTCCGCTTCGGGCCGGGCCGACTACGAGCGCATCGTAGAGCTGGCGCGTGGGATACTGACCGAGAAATCGAAAGACCTTCGGGCGGCGGGCTATCTCGTGATTGGGGAGGCCCGGGCGAATGGCGCCGAACAGATGGCGGAGGCCGTTCGGGCCCTCCGGCTGTTGATCGACGAGTACTGGGAGGACCTCTATCCTGCCAAACGCCGGATGCGGGGGCGCGGCAGCGCTCTTCAGTTTATTTCGGACCGGCTCTCCGACTGGGTCTCGTCGACCGACTTCGAGCAACCGGATCGTGCGGCGGTGGTTGCCGCCCGGGACGACCTGAAGGCCATTCAGGACTTCGGGCTGCAAGAGATGGGCGAACATGCCCCCTCGCTCAGCGGCCTGCTGAACGAACTCGACGATGTCATCGACTCGCTGCCGGAGCCGGAACCGGAAGAATCGCCGTCCGAGGACCCCGAAGCCGCCGCGTCGGAGCCCGACGAGGAGGATACGACCTCCCCCGCTACCCCGAGTGCCCCCACTGACCTCGCGTCCGAGTCGGACGCCTCGACGGCCGTCATCCGAGCGGCCACTTTTCTTCGGGAGCAGGACCTGACCGACCCGATTCCGTACCGGCTTTTGCGAGCTGTTCAGTGGGGCGTGCTACGCGAGGCGCCCCCCGACGACGGGGGCGAGACCCGCCTTCCATCCCCCCGGGAGCAGCGCCGAACCTATCTTCGTGGGCTGCTCGAGGACGATGAGTACGAGACCCTTATTCAAGAGGGCGAGTCCTCCTTCCAGGACGAGCCCTTCCACCTCTGGCTCGACCTGCAGCGACTGGTTGCCTCGGCCCTCGACGCGCTCGGCGCCCCCTACGAGGCAGCCCGCGACACGGTACTGTTCGACGTAGCCCGCCTTGTTCACCGCCTCCCGGGCATTCTCTCGCTCACCTTCCGCGACGGAACCCCCTTCGCCAGCCCGCTCACCGTCGACTGGATCGAGACCGAGGTTCAGCCGAAGCTGGGGGGCGGCGAGGATGCATCTCCAACGACCGCCGACGGCCAGATGCCCGTCACCGAACAGTACGAAGAGGCCCGGCAGCAGCTTACCGGGGGAGGCCTCGACGAGGCCCTCTCGCTGATGAAGGACGGGGCCGCGGAGGATAGTTCTGAGAAAGAATCCTTCCACCGGCGGCTTTACATGGCCAGCCTCTGCATGAAGGGGGAGCAGCCCGCCGTGGCCCGCCCGCTACTCGACGAACTGGATGCAGACATCAAGCAGTACGCCCTCGACGCGTGGAATCCGTCTCTGGCGGTGGAGGTGTGGACGTACCGGTGTCGCTGCTACGACGCGCTCGCCGAGCGGGCGCCGGCCGAGAAAAAAGAGACGCTCTTTGCCAAGGCCAACGCCGCGTTCGAGAATATCTGTCGGACTGACGCCACGAAGGCTCTCTCGGTAGCCGAGCACCGGCCGGATCCTCTCTGATCGAAGGGCTCCGGATCCGCCGAGAGCGTATTCGTTGCTCCGGACCTCTACTCGTCGGTGTGCTCTCTCCTGCTGCGTGCGGGAAGCCGAACGGTAAAGCAGGTCCCCTCTCCCTTTTCGGTCTCCACGTCGATCCGTCCCTCCACCTGCTCGACGGCACGCCTCGGGGCGGCCAGGCCCGCCTCAGTGCCTTCCTGGACCTGCTCGGTTCCCCCCGACGCCCGCCGAAACGGCTCAAAAAGACCCTTGGCCCCCTCCGGGTCCATCCCAATCCCGGTGTCCCCAACCCCAAAGATTCCCGTCGGCTGCTCCGTTCCCATCGGCCCACGAAAAAATTTTGGGGCCACGGCCACTTTTCTCCCTCGTCCCTCGACCAGGCCGTGAGCCGTCTGAACGCCCCTGCTGCCCAACGGATTGGCGAGACGAGCGACCGAAAGACGCCGCGAGACGCGCTTCATTGCACGAAGCGAGGGGACAGACGACCTCTCGGCTTGAAGGGCGCCCGCCGGCTGCCACGGAGGACGGCAGCGGTGGCACGGTTTTCGCCCGCAGTTCAAAACGAGACGACGTGCCCCGCGAACTGATTGTCGAGACGAAGGGTGATGCCCGATCCCGCTACTCTCCTCCTCTGTGCCCCTGTCGTCGCGACCGTCGCGTGGCTGGTGATAGACGCTGCGGAACGAATCTTCGGTGGTGCGGCGCCGAGGCGCGACGCATAGCCGACAGGCATAGACCCCTACAACAGAAAACGCCCGCTCCTGCAAGCCAGTACGGGCGCGGTACCACCTCGGTCGATCGCCCTGTCAGAGAAGCTGTGTCCCCGTCGGAGTTCCGGAGCCTCCTCGACCGTCCATCCGTCACGAGGAGGCCCGAAGATCGACGCGCGTCGCGCCGAGGATGCGCAGCGACGCCTGATCCTGCACGTAGACGATGACCGAGGCCTCAGCGGGATCGATGTCGGACGGGGCGTCGAACTCGAACGAGCGAGTCGTCTCGGCCGGGGCGGATTTGAATGCCCGGACGACGTTGGCGTGGCGGAGCATACGGCCCGCGTTTTCTCCACTCCGTACCGACTGCGACAGCCCTCGCTCCACCAGAGCCGCGTGGACGACGGCGTCAGCCGGAGGATCGGGCACCGTTGTGCGCACCGCCGGCGACTGCGCTGCGTCCGACGTGAGCTGAACCTGTAGCTTCACTGGTTTGGCCTTCGACAGCGCTGCCTCGATGGCCGACCGTGCCTTAGACCGCTTCGACCCGACGAAGGCGTTGGTCCCGTTCACGACCATCTGGGGCGTGTACACGCGGTCCCCGAGTGCCTCCGCGTAGCGGCGCTGTCGCTGCGTAAAGGCCTCCTTGCTGTATGGATCCTTCCAGCCGAGGTCGTTCCAATAGTCGACGTGGAACGAAAGGCCATAAACTGGCCGGTCCGACGACCGGGCCTCCGTCACCATCGTTCTCAGAAGCCGATCGGCGGGGGGACAGCTTGAGCACCCCTCCGACGTGAACAGTTCAACGACCGCGATTCCGTCGGTCGTGGGAGGCGTGTCGTGTTCGAGGGACTCGTCTGACGCAGAGCCGGAGGTGTAGTGGAGAAGCCCCGTCCCAAGCAGTCCCACGGCAAGTAGGCCTGCGATGGATAGTCGTAAGCGCATGGGTAGAGAAATAATTGTGGGGCAGT
>CAZMDV010000354.1:0-3269 GCA_964564875.1 uncultured Salinivenus sp. | reverse complement strand
CTCGGCTTCTCATCCATCCACCAAACGCTTCTCAAGGTAGCCACCGACGTCGACCATCGGATCTGGGCATTGCACGAGTGCTCGCGGTGGGAGCGGAAATCTTCCGACGGCTCTTCGTAAGCAGGTGCGTCTCCGTTTAATTCTGTTACCTGCCCACCGCTCTTGCTTTCATGGCCCCCCACTTGACCCTGCGCGTCCCGGAATTCGAGCTCCAGGGTCGACTTCTCGTTCTCTTGCCTCTAGTCGCCCTCCTTGTTCTCGGAGGCCCCGCGGCGCACGCCCAGACAGATGCCTTTTTCCCCGACAGCGTCCGGCTTGCTTCGGACATTCCGTCGCCCGGCGAATTTTTGGATCGCGACATTGGGGCCCGTCACACGCGTCACGCCCGGATCGTGGCCTACTTCCGGATGCTGGCGCGCCGCTCCGACCGGATGACAGTGACGGAGATTGGGAAGACAAATGAGCTCCGGTCCATGATCCTCGGCATCGTGACGGCGCCGGAGCACCACGAAAATCTCGACGCGCTGCGCCGGCAGCACCTGCGCCTCAGCGATCCGTCCGCGTCGGTTGAGAATCCGGGGGAGCAGCCCATTGTCGTGCAGCTCGGATACGGCGTGCACGGGGACGAGCCGTCCTCCAGCGAGGTGGCGATGCTACAAGCCTACCACTTGGTGGCGGGGAAAGGCCCGGAGGTGCGGCGCTACCTGCAGGAGGGCATCTTCCTGATCGAGCCGGTGCTCAATCCGGACGGCCGCGACCGGCACAGCCACTGGGTCAACATGCACCGGGGCAGTCCGCCGGTGGCCGACCCGCTTGACCGGGAGCACAACGAGCGGTGGCCCAGCGGACGGACCAACCACTACTGGTTCGACCTCAACCGCGACTGGTTTCCGCTTGCCCAGGTCGAGAGTCGGCACCGGCTGGACCACTACCACCAGTGGCGGCCCAACGTGGTGACGGACTTCCACGAGATGGGCACCGGCAGCACCTACTTCTTCGAGCCGACCGAGCCGGTCAACTCGTGGAATCAGCTCGTGCCGGATCGGGTCTACACGGAGCTGACGAACTACTTCTCTGAGAACTGGGCAGAGGCCCTCGATGGGCTCCGAACCCCCTACTTTACCAAGGAGATCTTCGACAACTCGTACCCGGGCTACGGATCAACCTACCCAAACATGCAGGGCGGCATTGGCTTCGTCTTTGAGCAGGCGAGCTCTCGGGGCCATGCGCAGCGCAGCGAGACGCGGACGGTCACCTTTCCCTACACCATCCGGAACCACCTCCGCAACTCCCTGGCCACGGTCGAGACGGCCATCGAGCAGAAAGAGACCTTCCTGGAGCACCAGCGCGAGTTCTTCACCGAGGCCCTCGAGCGGGCCGAGGACTTTTCCACGGATGCCTATGTCTTCGGGCACACGCAGGACACATCGCGGGTCCGCGCCTTCCTCGATCTCCTCCTTCAGCACGACATCGAGGTGTACGAGCTCGGCGATTCGTATTCGGCGGCGGGCACGACCTACGAGCCGGGGTCGGCCTACGTGGTCCCCACGCGCCAGCCGCAGTACCTGATGGTCCGGTCGATGTTCGAGAAAGTGACGAGCTTTCCGGACAGCACCTTCTACGACACGTCGGCGTGGTCGGCCGCGCTCTCGTACGGACTGCCCCACGCGGCGGTGCAGGATGGCTCCGTGCCGCGGGGCGAGCCGGTGTCGGCAGTGCCGGCCCGCAGTGGCCTCGGGACGGTGGAGGGCCCCGCCGTCGCGTACCTGATCGACTGGGGCGACTACCGGGCGGCCGAGGCCCTCCAGGTGCTTCACGAACATGACGTCACCACGAAGGTCGCCTACGAGCCCTTCGAGATTGCGACCCACGGCAACACGCGCTCGTATCCGCGGGGGACGATTCAGGTGCCGGTGCAGCCCCAGACGCTCTCGCCCGACAGCTTACACCGTCTGGTGGAGCACACCGAGCGGGAGGCGGGCCTCAACATTCAGGCCGCCCCCACGAGCCTGAGCCGCGACGGCATCGACCTGGGGAGCGGCAATTTTGAGGCGCTCGACGCGCCGGCACCGCTCATGGTCGTGGGCGAGGGCGTGTCCGCCTACGAGGCCGGAGAGGTGTGGCACCTGCTCGACACGCGGGTGAACATGCCGATCCCGAAGGTGGAGCACTCAGACCTCGGCCGCGTGGACCTTCCCGACTACAACACGATGGTGCTAGTGTCTGGACGCTACGACTTCCTGGGAAACGACCAGATCGACGCCCTGCAGCAGTGGCTGGAGGCGGGGGGCACGCTCATTACGATTCGGGGGGCTACGGAGTGGGTCGTGGAGGAGGGACTGGTCGATGACTCAGCACTTGCGGACGCAGATCCGTCCGGCGTTTCGTCCGATACCACCAACGCCGCCGTCGAGCGCTACGACTACGGAACAGCTGAGGAGCGGGAGGGGGCTCAGCGCATTGGCGGCTCGATCTACGAGGTGGACCTCGACCGCACCCATCCTCTCGCGTTCGGGCTCACCCAGGACCGGTTTCCGGTCTACCGCAATCACGACATTTTTCTGCCGCCCACGGCAAACCCGTACAGCACGGTGGCCCGCTACACGGAGGATCCCCGGCTGAGCGGGTACGTGTCGGAGGAGAACCTGGAGCGGATCGAGGGCTCCGGGTCGCTGCTGGTGGACGGGGTGGGCAGCGGGCGGGTCGTCCTGTTCGTGGACAACCCCAACTTCCGGGGCATGTGGTACGGCACGAACCGGCTCTTCCTCAATGCCCTCTTCTTCGGCAACACGATCGATGTGCCTCAGCCGACAGGGTATAAGTAGCGTTTCGTTTCTCTTACGCTCTTGGTCGACCTTGGACTGTCAGGTGGCGTTTACGGTAAATCAGTTTCAGGTTGAAGGTTGAACGTTAGGGAGCCTTCTGGGGGCGTGGGAGGAAATCCTCCCCTTCTCTGCGAACGCTCCCGAGCCACGCTGATGATTGGTTCTGGTATTCCGCGTTGGAAACCGGAAGAAGCGACAGGGCCTTCTCATAGCGGTGTCCAAGTCGAGTCCGTACGTCCCCCATCCGTCGGATTTCGCGGCCCAGTTCGACGGGGCCCTCTAGCACCACGAGGACATCCACGTCTGATTCGGCGTGTGTCTCCCCTCGGGCGTGAGACCCGTACAAGATAAGTTGAACGAGCCGTTCCCCGTACAGATCTTCCAGGGCGGTCCGCAGTTCGGAGAGCAGTGAATCGGGCTCAGGGTACGGTGCAGGCATATCAC
>CAZMDV010000353.1:0-3270 GCA_964564875.1 uncultured Salinivenus sp. | reverse complement strand
CCGGGAAGTGGCTCGCGGCGTGGGGCCTTGTGGCCATCGCCCTCGTGTTTACGCTTCCCTACTACGTCACCGTCGCCCAACTGGGGCCCATCGATCACGGGGCCACGATCAGCGGGTACCTCGGCCTGCTCTTCGTGAGCGCCGTCTATGTGAGCATCGGCCTCTTTGCGTCGAGCCTCACGGAGAATCAAATCGTATCCTTCCTGCTGAGCCTCTTCATCGCTGCCTTCCTCCACCTACTGTTTGGGCAGATGACCACCATTCTGCCCGACCCCTTTGCCGACGTCGCCGGATTTCTCGACTTGCAGGGCCATTTCCGGACCATGTCGCGGGGCGTGATCGACGCGGCGTCGGTGATGTACGTCGCTTCTCTCACGCTCGTCGGCGCTCTCGCCGCTACGGTCTCGCTCAAGAGTCGGAGCTGGTCGTGAAGGGGTGGGGAGAACAACCCTCGAGGCTGGAGTCGCTCATCGCTTTCGCCCCCCACTCATTCCTACGTCCAATGCGTTCGACGTTCTCCCGAGTTGCCTGAAGCTGCCTCGGGGCGCACTCTCGAAGACAGACTTTCGAAACTGACGGACTACGCTCCCATGTCCAACGCTTTCGCGGGCTTTCTTGCGAACCGGCGCGAAGCCATCCTCCAGGTGCTGCTCATTGCGGGCAGTCTCATCGCGCTCACCTACGTGGCCAACCAGTTTCTCTGGCGGGCCGACCTGACGCAGAACAACCGCTACACGCTCGCGAGCGCGAGCCACGACATTGCCCAGAACCTGGATGATCCGGTGACGGTGACGGCCTACTTTTCGGCCAACCTGCCGGCCCGGTTCCAGCGCACGAAAGAGGAATTCCGGGCACTACTGCAGGAGTTCCGCGCCGCGGCGGACGGGGATGTGGAGTTTACCTTTGTGAATCCCAACGAGAGCGATGACAAGGCCCAGGAGGCCCAGAAGGCGGGCATCCGTCCGGTGACGATCGACGTTCGGGAGCAAAACCAAATGACGCAGAAGCGAGCCTATCTCGGGGCTGTCTTTCAGTACCAGGACCAGCGCGAGGTCGTCCCGTTCGTCGAGCCCGAATCGGCCCTAGAATATGAAATCGCAAGCACCGTGCGGACACTGACGAGCGACCGGAAATCCGTCCTCGGGGTGCTGCAGGGCCACGGCGAACCGGAGCTGTCCGCGATGCAGCAGCTTCGGGAGTCCTTGAAGGGACGCTACGACATTCAGACCGTCTCAGGCGTGGATACGACCGGCGTGCCCCCCGAGGTCGACGTGCTGCTCGTCGCTCGCCCCGAGAACGAACTGTCGACGCAGGCCGCCCTCGCCATCGACCAGTATGTGATGCGGGGCGGTCGCGTGATCTTTGCCCTGAATCGGGCCCAGACCAACATGCGCTTCGGCCAAGCCCGGCCCAACGAAACGGGCCTCGAACCGCTGCTCGGCACCTACGGCCTCTCCATCCAGCCGGACCTTCTGCGCGACCGCAACGCCAGCGCCGTGCGGGTTCAGCAGCAGCGCGGTGGGTTCAACGTCGTAAACCAGGTCCGGTACCCTTACATTCCGCAGATCGCCAATTTTTCGGACCACCCAATCAGCGACGGACTGGACCAGGCTGTCTTCCGGTTCGTCTCGTCGCTCGACACGGCGCAGGCCGACACGTCCGCTCAGGTAACGGTGCTCGCCCGATCGTCAGAGCAGTCGGGCCTCGCCTCTCTTCCGGCCAGCATCCGCCCGCAGCAGGAGTGGACGGTCTCCGACTTTTCGGGCTCCTCATTTCCGGTGGCCGGGCTGCTGGAGGGCACCTTTTCGTCCGCGTTTGCCAATTCGGACACCCTGTCCGTCGACCGCACCCGCAGCCCAGAGACAAAACTGGTCGTCGTTGGCGACGGTGACTTCATCGTGAACGGAACGGGCCAGCGAAAGCAGCGTCTTCCGGAGGGCAACATCAACCTCGCGGCGAACAGCATCGACTACCTGGCCGGAGACACAGACCTGCTTTCCCTCCGAACCCAGCGGATCACGAGTCGCCCCCTCAAGCAGATTGCGCCGACGACGAAGACGATCCTGAAGTACCTGAACGTGCTTCTTCCCATTCTCCTCGTGATCGGGTACGGACTGGTGCGGTACCGCCGCAATCAGACGCGGCGGCGCCGCTGGAAGGAGAGCGGCCTGGACGCCTGACGCTCCTCCGGCCGACCGCCGAACTCTACACTCTGCACTCCGCCCTCAGCGCTTGCCTCCCGCCATTCGACCCTCGACACCGGCATGACCAACGCGACCCAAACCCTGGCGATCATCTTCGCCGGCACCCTTGCGCTCGCGCTCGCCACATCGTGGAGCTGGAGCAGCACGTCGAGCGCGGCCTTTCAGGAGGATCTGCTCGCGGTGGACACGAGCGCGGTGCAGGCCATCCGCATCGAGCACTCGGACCGCCCCACCGTGCGACTCGAACAG
This sequence comes from uncultured Salinivenus sp., assembly GCA_964564875.1. Taxonomy (GTDB): domain Bacteria; phylum Bacteroidota; class Rhodothermia; order Rhodothermales; family Salinibacteraceae; genus Salinibacter. The sequence goes on along the minus strand of CAZMDV010000353.1, from coordinate 817 downwards.
AACGGGGAAGGCTGGTCGGTCGCCCCCACTGACACGTCGGTCACCTACCCGGCCAGCGACCAGTCGGTCGATCAGCTCCTCGGCACCCTCCCGACGCTCCAGGTGAGCGCCGTGGCCACCCGGCAGCCGGACAAGCATCCCCGCTACGGAGTTGACTCGACCGGCACCATGATCACCATGCTCGGTGCCAACGACGAGCAGATCGGACAACTCCTCGTGGGCCGCACCCAGTTCCGGCGCTCTCAGTCGGGCGGCCAGCGTCGAAATCCCATGCGGCAGCGACGTGGCGGCACGTCCATCACGTACGTCCGCGTCCCCGACAAGCCCGACGTCTATTCGGTCGAGCAGTCGCTCCGCTCCCTCACCCGCCGCGACGTGGCGGACTGGCGCGACAAGCAGATCTGGGCCCTCAACCGCACCCAGATTCAACGCGTCGACTTCCGCTACCCAGCCGACAGCTCCTTTACCGCCCGGCGCGTGTCGCTGGGCGACACGGCTACAACCTCGAACGTGTGGGTGTCGGCGGGCGACACCCTGTCGCGAAGCGAGGTTTCCTCGATGCTTCGGACCGTTTCCTCTCCGAAGGCGGACGGATTCGTCGAGGACAAATCCCCGGAGGACCTTGGCGATGCGCCCTTCGAAATTCGCCTCCACCTGTCCCGACAGCAGTCGGAAGCGCGTCGCTCGGTGCAGCTCCGGCCCAACCCCTCCGACGAGTACTACATCGCCACTGCGACGGGCTACCCGTACGTCGTCCAATTTCGGGCGGACAGCTGGGATCGCTCGGTGCTCAAGGGCCGCTCGGCGTACCTGAAAA
>CAZMDV010000352.1:0-3284 GCA_964564875.1 uncultured Salinivenus sp. | reverse complement strand
TTCTTATGTGTCGAGTGCGATGAGGCCATGTCGCTCAAGGAGGCCCACGGACCGGACGAGGGCGCGATGACGGTCGTCTTCCGGTGCCCGACCTGCGGGCGGGAGACGGCCATGCTGACCAACCCAATGGAAACGCAGGTGGTACGCTCCCTCGGCGTGTCGATCGGGGAGGAGGAAGAGGAGACCTCCTCGGAGCCGATGGAGATGGTCCGGTCGTCGCTGTCGGAGCAGGCCGACGGGGCCGACGGATCCGCTGCTTCCGAAGATGAAGGGGTAAATGAATCGAGCGACTCTGGGTCGAAGTGTCCGTTTACAGACGTCGTCAGATCCGCCGAGGGGGAGCAAGAGGGGGAGCCGGAGGAGGCCACGCCCAGCAACCCGCAGTGGACGGCCGACGCGGAGGCGCGCCTGTCGAACATCCCGTCGTTCGCCCGGTCCATGGCCCGGAAGAGTATCGAGCAGCACGCCGAGGAGCAGGGCTACGCTGAGATCAACACGGACGTGATGGACGAGGTGAAAGGCCAGTTCGACATGTTCTGAAGTGTGGATGTACGGAAGCGTGGAAGCATGGATGTTTGGAAAGCCCATCTCACCCACACATCCACACGTCCATACTTCCAAACATCCACCCGTACATGACCTCCTCACGTATCGGTACGCCGTCCGCGCCGATGGATCTACGCGAGGTCGTTCTCTGGCTCCACCTGCTGGCCATCGTGGTGTGGGTGGGCGGGGCGTTCTTCTGGACGATCGTGCTGTTCACCCGCGAGACACCGCCGAATCCCGGCGACGGAGATCCGTGGCTCGAACGGCTCGGCCGCCGCGTCTATACCGTGGGATGGGAGGCGCTGGGACTGATCGTGCTCACGGGCCTCTTCAACCTCGTCCTTCGGGCCCGGTCTGGCGGCTTGTTCCACCCCGACTACCAGCGCACCCTGGGGATCAAGCTGACACTGGTCGCCGGCATGGCCCTGATTCAGCTGTGGCAGCACTTTGGCCTGCTTCCCCGGTTGACGGTCTCCCCGGAGCACGCATGGGCCAAGCAGCGCCGATCCCTGCTGCTGACGTCCGGCGTCGTCCTCGTGCTGGCGGCGGGGATCCTATGGTTTGGCGTGCAGCTCCATCACCTGTGAATGCCGGGTCCGAAGGGACTCATTCGGGGAGGCGCGGTCGCCGAAGCGTCTCGTTCAGGGAGGTGAGAAGGGAGGGCGCGGCCGGCTCCGGAGACGCTTCGCTTTGGCGGATGAGGGTATGAACGAGAGGGGCGAGTTCGTCTCGCACGGCCTCGGGGTCGATCGCGTCCAGGTCTTCGAGCACATAGCCGGCATGTCGCACGATGCTGTCCCACGCGTCGCTCTGCGGAAACGACTCGTTCCGGTGATTCTCGTCCGAGAGCATCTCGACGCGCAGCTCCAGGAAGCGGTGAAAGCGCTCCAGCGCCTCCTGCTCCTCGTCGGTGAACTCGGCTCGGAACTCGGCGGCCGCCTCCTCGGACCGATCCCCCTTCAGGCCCCGCAGGTAGCGACGGCTCGGCACGTACACCTCGTCAAACCAGAGGCGACACCACTCATAGGCGAGCCGCTCTGGCGCCAGGATCTGATGGCAGGCCCGGCGGCACTCCTCCGACGACAGGAAGGCGAGGACGAGCGTCACCCGTTTTCGATGGGAAAATTCTCTCTGTGAAAGATCGCTACTCATGATCGTCGAGCCGGCAAGGAGCAGACCATTTCTCTAACTATCACAGTTCGGTTTCAGGTGTGCCCTCATTCTCCCGTGATCGGTCCCGTGCGAGAGGTTGCGAAGGTGAAACCTGAAGAGACCACTTGATACACGAAATACGCAATACGAACCAACAGTGCAATGGCCACGCAGACTCAAAAGTACCATCAGGCGGCGCTCACGTACCTCCTCTACGGCCTCGTCTACCTGAGTGGGGCCGTGTATCTGGCGCGGATGGACGTTGTGGCACGGAGCGGATGGGTGTGGTTCCTCGTCGGGATCGTCTTCGTTCTCGTGCTCCCGCCGTTGATCTGGTACGAGTTCAAGTGGGTGACCCGCATCCTCGCCGTGCTGGTGTTCGTCCGCGTCGTGGGGCTCGGGCGGACCGTCGTCAGGGTCGGTGGCGAGACGGTTCCGCTGCCCTGGGGCGGAGCCCTTCCGATGCGGTACGGCGCGGTCGTTTTCCTGCTAATCGCCGCCGGGGCGGGCGCCATGCTCGCCCGGGCCGGCTGGAATCTGGGGGCGACGGAGGTGCCCGCTCCAAGGGAGTGACGCAGTAGAGCGAAACGGATTCAGAATTCAATCTCGGGGAGTTCTTTCCACTTCGGAGGTCCATCCGGCTTGAAGTTCTGCGTGGCCACAAATTGCCAGCCCTGATGGAAGTTGAGCTTGAACTTGCCCCCGCCGAAGTGATCGACGAGAAACGCCTCAGGATCGTTTAACAGATCGAACATCTCGTCGGCCTCGTATCGGGCCAAACCTTTGAAGCGCACGGAGTTCCGCCATTCCTCCTGGACGAGTACCGTGACGGTCGACTCACTGAGGATCTCCAGGAATTTCTGCTCCAGTTCCTCCTCGGAGGGATCCTCGATCCCCTCCCGCTCCAGCTGCTTGCGCACATACTCTTCGTAGAGGGTCCATACCCACTCCATACCGGTTGCTTTTTTCAATGAGTATTCTTTACAATGTGAACGACTAGTAAGAAATCGTCGACACTTTGACGAAAAAGAAAGGTCGCCGGGATTTCACTGTTCCGGCCAGGCCCTGAATTCAGCGGCGTGAGGGAGGCCGGACGGAGAACGCGTGACCATCGATTCTCTTCCAACAAACTCGTGAGCGGTTATGCGTCGGTACGCCCCTCTTCTCTCTGCGTGTGCACTTCTCTTTTTCCTCGTGGGATGCGGCGGGGGAGACACCTCCGACACCGATAACGGAGGACAGGAGGCGACCCAGCAGGAAGAAACGGAGCCGGCGGGGTCGGCAATGATCAGTGGAACCGTCCAGTTCGAGGGTGAAGCCCCCGAGCGAGAGGAGCTCGAGACAAACAGAGAGTGCGCGGAGATCCGGGAGAATCCGCCCCTCTCGCAGAACGCCGTCGTCAACGACAACGGGACGCTGAAGTGGGTCTTCGTCTACGTGAAGGAGGGGCTCGGCGATCAGAGCTTTCCCACGCCCAATGCGTCGGCCACCCTGGATCAGAAGGGTTGCATGTACCGGCCCCACGTTTTCGGCGTGCAGGCCGGTCAGGCAATCACGATTCGCAACAGCGATCCTTTCCAGCACAA
>CAZMDV010000351.1:0-3291 GCA_964564875.1 uncultured Salinivenus sp. | reverse complement strand
AGGGGAACAGCCTATCGAACAGTATTCCGTCTTTCCCCGCATGGGGGAAGCGGGGCCGGCGAGCGAAACGCTGTGCGCTTTCCGAAACAGCGGCACAGACGTGCGTTATGGCGGGACGCCTCTGCGCACGAGCACGCGATCGAGATCCGGACTGTCGAAGAAACGTACCACAGGCGACGTATGGCGGACGACACGACGACTCTGCTCGTGCAGGGCCTCGGCGGTGAAGGGCCTAGGGACATCGTAGGCGCGCTCGTGAACGAGGCCGACGTTGATCCCGACGCCATTGGGGCCATTGATCTCGACGACGGGGAAGCTACGGTCGACGTGCGGCCTGGCGTGGCCAAACGGATCGTGCAGATCCTCGATGAGGGTCGGATCGGAGGCTCGACAGTCTCGATTGCCCGGCTCGACGAAAAGACCGAGTCCGCCCGCCGGTACACTGATCGGCTCACCGACCTCGTGGAGCTGGAGCGTGAGGAGGAGATGCGCCGCCACGAGCGGGAGATCCACAATCTGTCAGGCCGCGCACGAGAAGAGCGGGGACGGGCGCTGCTCCGCATGCGGGGCCGGGACGAGGGCGAGGGCCTCGGCGGCCGCTACGTCAAATTTATGCGCGAGCAGAAGGGCCAGCCCCTCCCCGACCACGAGATCCGCGTGGGCGACCTCGTGATGATCTCAAAGAAAGACCCGCTCCGCGATGACAATCCCACCGGCACGGTCACGCAGGTCACGAACTACTCCATCACCGCCTCCTTCGACCCGACCCCCGACGGGTGGGTCTTCGGAAAAGGGCTGCGCGTGGACCTCTACGTGAACGACATCACGTATCAGCGCATGCAGGACGCGCTGGCGCAGCTCCCGACGGCCGACGGTCCGCTTCGTCGGCTGCGCGACGTGAGCACGGGGGCCGCGTCGCCCGCCGCCACTGAGCCCATCGACGTGGACGCCTGGCACAACCCGGCGCTCAACAAGTCGCAGCGCGAGGCCGTCTGCGAGGCGCTGGGCACCGAGGACGTGCACCTGATCCACGGCCCGCCCGGCACCGGCAAAACGACCACCGCCATCGAGGTGCTCCAACAGTGTGTGGACCGGGGCGAATCGGTCCTGGCCACCGCCGCCTCCAACACCGCCGTCGACAACATGGTCGAGTTTCTGGTGGAGCAGGGGGCCGACGTGGTGCGTCTGGGTCACCCGGCCCGCGTGACGCCCACGCTCCAGGAGCACACGCTCGACGCCCGGATCGAAGACCACGACACGCACCAGCGCTCGCGGAAGAAGCGCGAGGAGGCCTTCGCCGCGCTCGACCAGCAGGAGGACCTGACGCATCCCTCCGGCCGCTGGCGCCGCGGCATGTCGGACCGCAAGATCAAAGAGCTGGCCGAGCAGGGACGGGGCTCGCGCGGCGTGCCGCCGGAGCGAATCGAGGAGATGGCCGACTGGCTGGAGCTTCAGGAGCACGCCGACACCCTCTTCGACGAGGCCGAGCAGCTGGAGCAGGAGGCTATCGGGGAGGTGCTCGACGCCGCCGACGTGGTGTGCAGCACCAACTCCACCGCCGGCAGCGACCTGCTCGATGGGCATACGTTCGACACGCTCGTCATTGACGAAGCCACGCAAGCCACGGCGCCCTCCTGCTGGATCCCCCTGACGCACGCCCGCCGCGCCATTCTGGTGGGCGATCACAAGCAGCTCCCGCCCACCATCCTCAACCAGGAGGCGGCCCAAAGCGGTCTTCAGCATACCCTCTTCGAGCGCCTCGCTCACCACCACGAGACGGATCCCGACGCGCCCGACACCATCCGGAGCCTGCTGCGCACGCAGTACCGCATGCACGAGACAATCATGGGCTTTTCCAGCCGTACCTTCTACGACGACCGGCTGAAGGCCGACGAGACGGTACGGCGCCACACGCTGGCCGACCTCGGCGTGACGACCGAGGCCCTGCCGACCAGCGAGCGACGCGACATCCTCGACCCGGACGCCCCCCTCGTCTTCGTGGACACGTCGGTCCTCGATGCCCCGGAACACCAGCGGCCCGGCTCGCACTCACGCGAGAATCCCCGCGAGGCCGAACTCGTGACGCGGCTGGCGACCGACCTGTTGGAGGCGGACGTGGCCCCGGAGCAAATTGCGGTGATCTCGCCGTACGACGATCAGGTGGACCGGCTCGACGAGAAGATCGGCGTCGACGAACTGGAGGTAGACACGGTCGACGGCTTCCAGGGGCGCGAGAAGGACGTGGTGCTCGTCTCGCTCGTCCGCAGCAACGACCGCGGCGGGATCGGCTTCCTCAACGAGCCCCGCCGCTTCAACGTGGCCGTCACTCGCGCCCGGCGTAAGGCGGTAGTCGTGGGCGACGCTAACACCATCGCCGAGGGCGACGTGTTCGACCGGTTCATCCGGTATGCCAGAATGGAGGGGCGTGCCGTCCCGCCCTGATGCGCCGGCCCCCTTAGCCCCGGGATGCACTCCCCCTCTCCAACCCCACACAGCTCCTCTCGTCGGTGGAGTGATCATGCCGGCGCAGGCCAAGTCGCAGGGATTGTCTGCCGCGTCCGGCCGTCGGGCTCCTGCGCGACATTGACGCTACCGATTCGTAGAAGTCCCGCGTCGTCAACAGCGGTTGAACCCCAACTGCTGCTCAGTCGTAGGGGCGACACGCAAAGGCGATTATAGACGATGAAGTCCGGGGGGCGGGGTCCCATGTTTTCCCTGTAGGCATCCATCCCTTTCCGCTGCCCCATGCGCACCCACGTTCTGCTCCTCCTCGGCGCCCTCCTGCTCGCGTCCTGCACCACCGTCAACGTCCGCCCCGGCGAGACGGCCGACGACGAGCCAGACACACCGTCGGCGGAGACTGCAACCGCCAAGGCCGACACGGGAGACGACGAGAAGGACGACGAAGACGACCCCTTCAAGCCCTGGGACAAGACGCTCGAGGACGCCGAAAAGATCGACGGCTTCCTCCCCCTGCACCGAAAGGAGGACGGCACGCTCTACGCCGAAATCCCCGATGAGCAGATGGGGGAGCCGTTCGGGCTGATTCTGCACATCAGCCAAGGCGCGGGCGCGTTCAACCTGCACGACGGGCTGCGACTCAGTAACACCCGTCTGATGCAGTTTCAACGTGTGGACCACAAGGTGCACCTTGTCCACCGCAACGTCCGCTTCCGGGCCGACGAGGGGCCGATGCGCACCTCCCTGGAGGACAACACCGCCCACTCGACGGTCGAGGCCTTCGACATCGTGAGCCAAAACGACTCGACCGGGCACCTGCTCGTCAAGTTC
>CAZMDV010000350.1:0-3313 GCA_964564875.1 uncultured Salinivenus sp. | reverse complement strand
CTCGACCTCCGGGTTATGAATCCGACGCTCTAACCAACTGAGCTACCACGCCAGGGAAAATGTGGGCGTTTATATGCTCGGGCGCGCGCTCGGTGTTTCCAGGCAGCGGTGAAGAAGCAGTGGACGACGCCCCAGGCCGCTAGTTCAAGGCGTCCACGTGGCGAAGGGCGGTAGGGTCCATAAGGCGGTTAATCTCGTAGCGCAGGATGTCGCGCAGGTGCCAGCCCCGGGGCAACTCCCCATCCGTCACCTCCACGAACAAGGTAATGCGGCCCCGAGTGGCCCGCAGGGCCTGCTTGTCGGAGGAGGGGCTGTCGGGGCGGTACGACTGGAACGTGAAGCCGCGGTGGGAGGACGCATCCATGGGCGACAGGAAGGGATGTGAAGCGACGGGTGGACGAAGCGCCTGAGATCAGTTCGTTTCACGCGGGGCCACGGGGGTGTGTTCGGGCAGGGGACGGGCGTGTGATCTGTCCTTGAACAGTTGTCCTCGTGGGGCACAGATTGTAGATTCGGATCATACTCTATTCCGCGACACGTCCGGATTCCCAATGGCTTGGAACTCGATTCTCGACCAGGAGCGGGTCGTCGACACGCTGCGTCGGGCCCTAGCACAAGAGCGGGTGGCCCACGCCTATCTCCTACATGGCCCCGACGGCGTGGGCAAGCGGGCCGTCGCCTACGAAATGGCCCGGGCGCTGCAGTGTCCCGAGCAGCGCGACGAGGCCTGCGACGCGTGTCCCACCTGTCGCAAGACGCGGCGCATGGTGCATCCGGACCTCCACGTGCACCTTCCCCACCCGTGGAGCGACGAGGCCGACCGCGACGAGGAGGACATGGGCGAGCGGATCCGCCGACTCGGGGAAAACCCCTACGCCGTGATCGACTACGTGCGGCGGCCCTCCCTCGCCGACCCGTCCGAGACCTCGAACCAGCAAGTGTACTACCGGATCGATCAGGTGCGCCAGGACGTGATTCAGCCCATGAGCCTAGCGCGGGGCGAGGGGCAGTACAAGGTGAATCTCCTGATCGACGCGGAGAAGATGAACGACAAGGCGGCAAATGCCTTCCTAAAGTTGCTGGAGGAGCCGCCGCCGCAGACCGTTTTTTTGCTCACCACGAATCGGCCCGAGCAGCTGCTGCCTACGATCCTGTCGCGCTGCCAGCGCCTGCGCTTCGATCCGCTCCTGCCCGAGACGATCGGGCAGGCCCTCGTAGACCGGGAGGACATGGACCCGGACCCGGCGTCGATGCTCGCCCGCATGGCGGACGGCTCGTACAGCCAGGCCCTCGAGCTGGCCGCGAATGAGGACCTGATGACCAGTCGCGAGCTGGTGCTTGACTTTTTTCGCGCGGCGTATACCCAGAAGGTGGAGTCGCTCGACCGCTGCATTCAGGAGCTCCAGATGCAGGGCCGCGAGCGTGTGAAGAGCGTACTGCGGCTCATGCTTCGCTGGATCCGAGACCTCCTTCTGTACCGCACGATGGAGGAGGACGCCCCCTTAGTCAACGTGGACCAGGCCGAGGCCGTGGCCCGGTTCTGCGACAACTTGCCCCACGCCGACCTGAAGGGCATGGTGACGCTCGTGGAGGAGGCCGTGGAACTTGCGGAGCGAAATGTGCGTGTGTCGCTGATACTTACAGCTCTGGCGCACGGACTGGCCCGGGCCATGCGTGGCCACGAGGTGGAGGCCCTGTACGTGCCCCTCTCGGAGTCTGAACTCCAGGTCGCTACGTGAGACGGGGATCGGCCTGGGGGGCGGATCTGCTCGGGACAGGGCCCCATACCTGCAGTGATTTCGCGACCGAATTCGACTCCTTTCTGGGCCCCGGGCGTGCAACGCGGTCGCTCTGTCGTACAAACCGACTGTTCCTTTGTCGTCTCCCGACCCCCTCTATTCGCACCGGTGCTCACTTCCCCATCGCACTCTCTGGTTCGGGGAGGCGTCTCTCTATGAAGATCGGATTTACATCCGTGGGTGGACGTGGCAGGGACACTACGAACGCGAGGTGGTGGTCGAGGACATCGACGAGGTAGAGTGGCGCCCTCAGCCCGAGCGGCCGAATCTCCTCCTCCATCTTGAAAACGGGACCACGGTGCCGCTTCGTCTTCGCAAGGGAGCCGGCCTCTGGAACGCGAAGCTCCACGACCTGCTCGACCAGTCCCTGCTCGACAAGCACAGCCTCCGAGACGAGGGGCGGGCCGAGCACGACGGAAAATGGGGAGACGGCGAGGACAAGACGGCGACGTAGCGTCGACCTCTCGGCGGAGCAACGCGGTTGGAAGAACCGGACGATCCCCCGCGACCCGGTCGCTGTCTCGCCCCTTCGTCTGCCACTCCTGCGCGCCTGGTGCATCTCTTCGGGGGAGGCCTGCCCCATCTCTCGCTCGATTCGGGTACTGTCTGTAGCCAGCGGGGCAAACGCTTGGGACGCTAGCCGAGGAAGGGGCGACTCATGGATTGCCTCGACCGGAAGTTGCTTTTCAGAAGCCGCTTTTTGATGATACTGAAGACGGGCAACCGGCCCTCGTTGGGAAGACGTGGGGCCCGACACCAGATGTGACGATCCACCGTCACATTCCCATCCCCCCCAATGAACTCGGCATGATTTTGCGGGAGAGGGTGGAGATGTTGAGATGATCTTCTCCTCGGCCTATATGTGCAGGAGATCCCCATCAATCTTCTGCAAATGGCATAGCCTGCGCTTCCGCATGGCTTTGGACGGGATTAAACGGTTCCGGTCACGAGAAAATGAGTGCGTGTAGTGCCTTCTGTCGTCGGAAACGAAAAAAGTTAATTGGCAAACTCTGTAGCGGGTACACGAAAGGTGTAACGCCCATGAAAGCTGCACAACACACCAGTGCTTAGTTCCTGAACCCCTGTGACTTTGCTGTGGCTCGACAACCGCCATTCCTCGGGGGGCGACGCCCCATCCGGTGTCGCAGGGATAATGCGCGCTATCCCTTCACCGGCGCAGCGGCATTTCCCATAGAAATGCCGCACTGCTCCCCCTTGGCCTTCAAGGAGAGGAGCCCACGAATCATGGTTGACGGAGTAATAGGCGGCTGGGAAGAAAACTCTGAGCGCGAGGATCGATCCCTGGGATTAACGATCCTCTGAATTCCAGTCCGTTAAGGCAGATTAAAATTCTCGTCGTGAACAGGGGGAAATCGATGATCAATCTCGCGGAGTGAGCCCGCCATTCACGACTGTATGCCGCGTGTGGTCTCGGGCCCAGGCGCTTGTTTCTTTTTTTCAGTTTGGTTAATATTTCATCGTATATCCCACGACATCACCCACTGGGAATCTAA
>CAZMDV010000349.1:0-3317 GCA_964564875.1 uncultured Salinivenus sp. | reverse complement strand
TCGTGATTTCCTGCGGTGTGGCCAACGAGGAGAAGGCCCCCGGCGAAGCCCTCACTTCTTCGATCTGGGGCTTCGCGTAGCCGCAGCCGGCGAGTTAACAGCGCCGGTGTGGGTGGCCTGCCCGCTCGGACCGGGAAAGCATCCCATGCAGTTGGGCAATTCGTCGCGCCGCACGGCCGGTCCGTCGCATGGCCAGCATCACAGTAATGAAGAGGGCGTTGGGGAGAGACGCACAATGCGAGGTCGGGCCGCTGGACCTGTCGCATGCACGATTCTCCCTACCGATTCCCCACCGCCATGACCACTCATCGACTGTCGTCCGGGGTCCTTCTTCTCCTCGTCGCCGCGTTCGGGCTTACCGGATGCGAACCCTACATGAGCCTGACCGATCGGATTCCGACCCAAACGCGACAGGCCATCACCCTTCTGCCGGAGGCCCCCCGCTACGCCGGCATGGTCGACCTGGAGACGGTCATGGGACAGGCCAATGAGCTGACGGAGATCAACCTGGCCGACAGTCTCCGGCAGGCGGACGAGTCGCGCCTGGGCACCTTTCTCGACGCCACCGGCATGGATCCGGAGACCGACCTGAAGGCGGCGTACGGGGCCCTCGGGGATGGCCGGTCGGGGTTCAGTGCGGTCGTGTTCGCGGATTTGACCCCGACCCAGATGGACCGGTACCTCGACCAAGCGCCGGATGGCGCCGGGCAGGCCACCACCTACCGCGACGTGCCTGTGTATCACCTCGTCGCCGGGGATCGGGCCTCCGGTGAAGGCTCCGAGTCGGACACCTTGTCACTGGGCTTCGTCCGAAGTGGCACGATCGCCGCGGCCGTGGAGGCCGAGCGCGTTGAGGCCATGATCGATCGGCACAAAGACGAGACGGGCGGCTTCCGCGAAAACGAGTCGTACATGACGCTCGTCGAGCGGGTGGGGCACGGAAGCACGGCGTGGCTCGTGGGACGCGACGTGCTGCAGACCGCCCTTCAAGACACGGCGACTGGCGACACCGGGGCCCGTTCGGCGGCCTCGGAGGGCGCGCCGGCGGTGAACGGGGCGGGGTTTCAGCAATTGCTCAGTATGTGGGCCGACCGCATGTTGGGCCTCTCGGACGCGTCGTCCGCGCTTGAGGGCTCGTCTGGGGGAAAGGTCGAGCGCCTGAAGGGCCAAATCCGCGAGCAGGCAGTATCGGTTACCCTCACCGGCGAGACCATCGAAGGCGAAGCGTACCTCACGATGCGGGATGAGACCAGTGCCTCGAACGTCGTGGACGTGTCGAAGGGGGCGATCGCGGCCCTCCGGCTCTCCGAGGAGGTGCATGGGCTCATGGAGGACCTGCTCGACGAGGTGACCATCGAGCGGGACGGCCCCATCGTCCACGTCCAGTTTGCGGTGGGCCGCGAGCATCTCCAGAAAACGATGGAGAGAACGCGCGAGGAGCGCGCCGCTCATCGGTCGAAGTCTTCGGTTCGTCAGGCGAAAGGGGCAACTCGTCGATTGGACCGCATCACACGTACGGTCCCGGCGTTAGGGAGCTTGCGAGTCACGATGAGGGCCTGCAACCTGTGCGCTGATCGGCCTGTCTCCCATACTGCAGGGCGGGGCCACGAGCATTCGTCGGCCGGGAGGGGATAGTCGCGGGACAAAGTAATCCAAAGGTTCGACCCACCCCAACCTTTCTTGTTTCTCGAACGCTTGTGACGGCCCATGCGTCGTTTCGTCTTCGAAGTTGTGGAGGGCATCCGGATTGCCGGCCAGGCCATTTGGGCGAATAAGCTCCGCTCCGTTCTCACCACGCTCGGCATCGTCATCGGGATTGCGTCAGTGACGGGCATGGCGACCGTCATCAACGGGATCGAAGCGAGTTTTCAACAGTCGCTCTCGTCGCTCGGGTCGAACGTGCTTCACGTGCAGGTGTGGCCCATGGGACGCACCAGTCAGTGGTGGAAGTACATCAACCGTCCCGAGATCGACCCGGCTCTCGCCGAGGCCGTTGAGCGGCGTTCCCGTTACGCCGAGGCGACGATGCCCGAAGTGGACGAGGGATACACCGTGAGTCGACGCGATCGCTCGCTGGAGGGGGTGCAGGTCAATGGCGTTGGGGCGGTGTTTCCGCGCATTCGGAAGGTTGGATTGCAGCAGGGACGGTTCTTCAGTCGAGAAGAAGCGCGGTCGGCCCGTTCGGTCATCGTCCTCGGGGCCACCGTGGCCGACGAGTTGTTTCCGATCGTTTCGCCCCTCGGAAAGGAAATTCGCGCAGGGGGCCGCGAGTTTGACGTCGTTGGGGTGCTAAAAAAGCAGGGCAGCGGCCTATTTGGCAGCGGACTGGACGGGGAGGTTCTGATCCCCTTTCAGACGTTCGAGGCGCAGTGGGGCGTGCGAGACCGGAACGTAAACGTCAAAGTTAAGGTGGATCAGTCGGCTACCATGTCGGAGGCGAAGACAGAAATCATTGGCATTGTGCGCGTGGAGCGGGGACTCGGGCCGACCGAGGAGAACAATTTTGAAGTGGGGCAGCGGTCCGACGTGCAGGAAGAGTTTGCGCCGGTGAAGGCCGGCATCTACGGCGTCGGCATCTTTCTGACAGCACTCGCCCTGGTGGTCGGGGGCATCGGGGTGATGAACATCATGTTCGTGTCCGTGAAGGAGCGGACGAAGGAAATTGGCATCCGGAAGGCAGTGGGGGCGAAGAAGCGGACCATCCTCCTGCAGTTTTTGATCGAGGCCGTCATCATCTGCCTCATTGGCGGCGCCATTGGCGTGGGCATCTCCGCCGGGATTGCGGCGCTCGTCCGGTCGGCGCTGGGGGTGGCGGCGTCGCTCCCCCTGTCGACGGTGGCACTGGCCTTTGGCATCTGCACGGCCGTTGGGGTGGGCTTTGGGCTGGCGCCCGCCTGGACGGGGGCACAGGCCGAGCCCGTAGAGGCACTCCGGTACGAGTAGGGGGCCTACCGCTCTGCTCGGTCGAGACCTTTGAACACGCATCAACTCACGACATGGGGATTCGAGAAGCATTTGGGTCGGCGCTCGACGCCCTCCGTGCCAACAAGCTCCGCTCGGCACTGACGCTGCTGGGAATGGTGATTGGCATCTTCGCGGTCGTGACGTCGGTGACGGCGGTCGACGTCATTGACGCCTACTTTCAAGACTCATTGCAGCTGCTCGGATCGTCGACGTTCACGATCTCGAAGGACCCAGTGATTCAAACTGGTGGCAACGACGACCTCGAAGGGCGTCCGAACATCACCTACGACGAGGTGAGGCGTCTCGAAAAGCAGGTGTCCTTCCCGGTTGCTCCCCAGGAATTCTTCGACATC
>CAZMDV010000348.1:0-3353 GCA_964564875.1 uncultured Salinivenus sp. | reverse complement strand
AGAGCTGGATGGACCGGGAGTGGAGCACCTCCGCGCTCGGCCCGGAGCAGGAAGGCTGGGACTGGTTCTCACTCCAACTGGACGACGGGCGTGACCTGATGTACTACCAGCTCCGCCGCACGGACGGCACGCCCAGCCCCTTCAGCGAAGGCGTGATCGTGGGGCCTGAGGGCGGAACTCAGAAATTGGAGCGGCCGGACGTGGAGATCGAGGTGCTCAACCGGTGGACGACGCCAGACGGTACGCACACGTATCCGGTCGAGTGGACGCTCCGCGTCCCTGAGGAGGGCATCGACCTGACCATCACGCCGTACATGCCGAATCAGGAGCTCGATGTGTCCGTCCGGTACTGGGAGGGCGCCGTTCGGGTGAAGGGCTCGGCCTCCGGCCGCGGCTACGTGGAGATGACCGGGTACGGAGACAGTCCCGGCTCTCCCGTGTCGTGATTGAGTCCGCTTCCGACCTCGTGCCCCCTCACTCGATATTCGCACTTTGGAATTCGACATTGGCAGTGGAGACGCTGAATTTGCCGGCCTACGAATTCCGTTTGGACGAGCGCGACGGCAAGCGCGTTATCTACGACCCGGTGCGGCAGACGTACGTTCGACTGACGCCCGAGGAGTGGGTACGCCAGCACTTCGTGCAGTACCTGGTTCAAGAGCTCGACGTCCCGGCGGGACTGGTGGCGGTCGAGGCGGCCTTCCAGTACCAGGGCCAGCCCCGGCGCGCGGACGTGATCGTCCACGACCGACAAGGCGGCCCGCTTCTCCTCGTGGAATGCAAAGCCCCTCGTGTCTCGATCGACCAGGAGGCGTTCGACCAGTGCGCCCGGTACAACATCGTCCTAGGGGCGCCGTACCTCGCCGTCACGAACGGACAGACCCACTATGCCTGCGCCATCGACTTCGACGCCCGCAGCTACACCTTCCTCGACGACCTCCCTCCCTACGACCAGCTCGTAGACGCGTAATCCTGCAACCACGCCCGCCCGCTGGTCCCCACCTCCCTCCTTCCACACATCCACCCTTTCCCCCCTACATGTCCTACGACCGCGAACGCACCGTTGCCTTCCGCGCCGTGCAAGCCGCCGCTGAGCTCTGTCAGTCCGTTCGGGCCGACCTTGATGACAACGTGCTCGAAAAAGAGGATCGCACGCCCGTCACCGTGGCCGACTTCGGCAGCCAGGCCCTCATCTGCCGGGCCCTGCGGGAGGCCTTTCCCAGCGACCCTGTGATTGGCGAAGAGGACAGCTCGGCCCTTCGCGAGAGTAAGAATGCCGATGTCCGCAACCAGTTGCTCGCGGAGGTGCACGATCACCACCCGACCGCCGACGTCGAAACGGTCTTCGACTGGATCGACCACGGCACGGCCAGCGTCTACAGCGACCGGTTCTGGACGCTCGACCCGATCGATGGCACGAAAGGATTTGTGCGGGGCGACCAGTACGCCATCGCCCTCGCGCTCCTCGTAGACGGCCAGATGCAGGTGGCGGCCCTCTGCTGCCCCCACCTTCCCAACCGTCTCGACGCCGACCCGCCCGAGACGCGGGGGCAGGCCTTTCTCGCGGTGCGGGGCGAGGGTGCCGTCCAGAAACCGCTCGATGCGGACGCCGATGCGGTCCCGACGCCGATCCACACAAGCGACACCACCAATCCGTCGGAGAGCCGCTTCACCGAGTCGTTCGTCTCTTCGCACAGCTCGCACGACCTTGCGGCGAAGACCGGCGAGCGCCTCGGGATTACGGCCGATCCCGTCCGCATCGACAGCCAGGCCAAGTACGCCATGGTGGCCCGTGGAGAGGCGGAAATTTACCTCCGCCTGCCCCGCCCCGGCACCGACTACACGGAGCGCATCTGGGACCACGCGGCCGGGGCGCTCGTGGTGGAGGCCGCCGGGGGGACCGTGACGGACATGTACGGCGCGCCGCTCGACTTTACCCATGGCCGCCTGCTGGAGGCCAACACCGGCGTCGTGGCCACCAACGGCCCCCTCCACGATAAGGTCATTGAGGCCCTTGCCGCAGCCTCGGAATAGACCCACGCGCAGTCCCTCCCTCCTTCCCTCTTTCCCCTTTCCAGCAATGATTGCCTACCTTCTCTGCGCCGGCTTCGGCACCCGCATGCGCCCGCTGACCAACGAGACCCCGAAGTCCTTGGCGAACGTCGACGGCCACCCCATCGTCGATTACCTCCTCGACGAGCTGACCGCCTGGAAAGCCCTCGACCGCATCCACGTCGCCGTCAACCACCAGGATGCCCCCGCCTTCCACGAGTGGGCCGACGACCGTCGCCCGGAGTTGGAGGACGAAGACATTGAATTGCACATCCACGACGACGGCGTGCAGGCGCCCGACGAGCAACTCGGGACGATCGGGGACCTCCACTTCCTGCTGGAGCGGGTTGGCGTGCCGTCCGACGGGGCCCTCGTAAGTGGCGGCGACAGCCTGTACCGGTTTCCACTGGCCCCTATTCTTAACGCTTACGACGGCACGACCAATCAAGTACTCGCCCTCTACGAGCCAGCCCCCGAGCGCCGGGCGCAGAGTAGCCTCCTCGAACTTGAGGGCCGGCACGTGACGGCGGTCGTGGAGGACCCGACGGGGGCGGCCTCGGAGCGGATCTGTCCGTCCTGGACGCTCCTGAGCCGCGACGCGCTCCGGATTGTCGACGAGTATCTCGCCGACGACGGGCCCCCGGACAAGCTCGGGGTCTTCATGAACCGGATCGCCCGGGAGGGGTCGCTCCAGGCCGTCCGTCTGCCGAAGCAGCGGGACCTCCGCCTCCACTGCAACACAGTCGACGACCTGGAACGGGCCCGCCAGCTCTTCCGGGACGAGCCCCGCCACGTGCTCGACCCCGAAACGGTACGCGAGTGCCTCTTCGGGCGTGACGCGTGATTCGTGAAACGTGACTCGTGACGTCGTCCCCACACACCTTCTCCTCACGTATCACGTTTCACGCCTCACCCAAACGCCTCGCGCAACTGCTCGCAGGCCTGCTTGAGGACCGGGATCTCCTTCGCGAAGCAGAAGCGGAGCTGAAACCGTCCATCCGACGGGTCCCGGTAGAAGGAGCGCCCCGTGACGCTGCCGATGTGCGCCTCGTCAATGAGCGTGTCGCAGGCGGCCTTGTCGGTGGCGAAACCGTCGTGCGTCGCCGCGAGGGGCTCGAAGTCCGCCAGGACGTAGTACGCGCCGTCCGGCCACGGCACGTTGAAGCCGATATCTTCGAGGGTCTCGCACATAAGTTCGCGCCGCGTAGCGTAGTCGGACTGAAGCTGGGCGATATAGTCGTCGTCCAGGTCCTCGAACGCCGCCAGGGCCGCGTGCTGGAGGGGCCGGGGCGCACAGATGT
>CAZMDV010000347.1:0-3357 GCA_964564875.1 uncultured Salinivenus sp. | reverse complement strand
GCGGCGTGGGCCGACGTTGTGCGGCGCTGTCCCGAGCTCGACGCCACGCCTGCGGACGGGGCTGCCCCCCCTTCCTCCGACCAGACCGAGACCGATCCCGCGTCCCGTCGCCGGCAGCGCTCGGCCCGTCGTCCCCAACGGCGGCAGCAGTGGACCCGGACGGCCGCCGGGATGGCCCTGGCCCTGCTCGTGCTGATCGGCGGCCTCTGGCTGTGGCGCCAGCCCGTAACGGTGACGGCGCCCCCCGGCCAGCACCGGACCGCGACCCTGCCCGACGGGTCGACCGCCGAGCTCAACAGCGGCACGTCCCTCGCGTACCGACGGGGCTTTCAGGCCTGGCCGTTCGTCGACGCTGACCGGCGCGCCGTCCAGCTCGACGGGGAGGCCTTCTTCGACGTGGCGGACGGGGCGCGGACCTTCACGGTCGAGACCGCGAACGCGCAGGTGACCGTCGCCGGCACTCGCTTCAACGTGCGGGCCTGGCGCGAGAGCGACGCGACGACGGAAGTGACCGTCGTCGACGGCCGCGTTCGGGTATCGCCCCAGAAGCAACCAGATCGCAGCGTTGCCCTGTCGACGTCCGGACACGTGAGTCGCGTTACGGATCCGGCCTCCGCCCCAACCCCGCCGCAGTCCACCAGTGTCGAGCACGTGCTGGCCTGGCGCAACGATGGCTTTGCGGCCCGGTCCCAGCCGCTCGCAGCTGTGCTCCGGGACCTTGAGCGGCGATACGACGCAACCCTCCACGTCCACGATTCCGTAGAACGGACCCGAGCACCCATCTCGCTCTACTATCCAGAGCCGGCGGATCTCGAAACCATCCTCCACGACCTCTGTACAGCCCGCGATTTGAACTACCGACCTACGAGCCGGGGCTTTGAGATCTTTGCGGCGTCGGACACTCGGTAGCTCAGCCCCGCAGTCGACCACCCCTTCTGTGCCCGCGGGCTCAATTCTCCTTGTCGCGTTCCGGCCGCCATGACCGATGCGCTGGGCTCATATCGAGCGACCGGACTCCTCATGGTTCTGCTCCTCTGGGGGCTCGGGGGACGAGCGGTCGCCCAGTCGAATCCGGGAGAGCCCACGTCGCTTGGCATCCAGGACGCCCCGCTGGGCCAGGCCCTAGAGCAGGCCGCCGCCGCGGCCAGCATCAGCCTCGTGTATGACGCGAGCCTCGTGGCCGACCGTCGGGCCTCCTGCGTCACTCAGGACGCGGCCCCGGAGGCCCTGCTTCGCTGCCTGCTCGACGGGCATCCCATCGATTACGTCCAAACGTCGAAGGGCACCTACGTCCTCCGCTCGCCCATCCGCCGGCCGCCGCAGGAAGGCCGGCTGACCGGCGTCGTTCGGGGCGGAAAAGAGGGACGCCTGCTGCCAAACGCGCACGTCCAACTGCCGGAGGCCCAGGAGTTCGCGGGGGCCGCCACCGATTCGACGGGGCGGTTTTGGCTGACGGGCCTGCTGCCGGGTCCCCACACGGTCGTGGTGACCCACCTCGGCTACAGCCGCCACCAAGCCACCGTCTACGTGCCGCCCAACGACACGGCGCGCCACGAGGTCACCCTTGCCCCCACCCCCATTGTGGCCGACTCGCTCGTCATCGACGCCGACCGGTACGGCCCGTCCTCGGCCCAGAGCGGCGCGGACCGCGTGTCGGGCGGCTCGTTGCGCGAGGGGGGCGCCGCGGCGGCGCCCGACGTGCTCAACGCGGCCAGCACCCTCCTCGGCGTGACTACCTCCCCACCCTACGCCGACCTTCACATTCAGGGCAGCCCCACCGGGGGCCACACGCTCCGCCTCGACGGCGTGCCGGTGCGCAACCCAGCGAGCGCGGGCCGGCTCCTGGGCGCCTTCAGCCCGCTGGCGCTCGATGGACTGACGGCCCGGAAGGCCGGATTCGGGGCCCTGCACGGGAATGCCCTGTCCGGCACTCTGGAACTGAGCCACGCCCTGTCGGGCCGTGGCAGTCGGGTCGGCGCGGTCCGGGTCGACTCGCGTAGTCTCGATGCCCGGCTGCAAGGATCGGCGACGCTGGGCGCGACGCCCGCTACGGCCATGGTGTCCGGCCGCCTGAGCGTCTGGGACGTGTACCAGGACGCAGCCCTCACCGACCTTATCAACCGGTGGTCGACGCTCGATCCGGTCCTCGCGGCGGCACAGACGCCGGCCGACACCGCCCTCGCCGGCGGGTCGCTGGGGGCCCGTACGCAGCCGAGCGCGGGGTTTTACGACCTGCACGGCGCTGCCCGCTTCGACTTCGGTCCGGCGAGGCAGTTGTACGTCTCCGCCTACCACGGAGGCAGCCACCTCGGGGCCGATCTGGTGCTGGGCCAAGGCGTTGATGGGGGGCCGAGCCCGCCTGCAGAGAGCGGCCCCGACCGTTCGACGACGGTTACGGTGCCCACATACGACGAGTACGCGTGGACGAATACAGCGGCACAGGCCCGCTACGAAACGTCGGTGAACGACCGGACGATGGGCACGCTGCGGGCCGCCGTGAGTCACTATCGGGGCGTCACCGAGTCCGAGATCGAAACGCTGGACTCTTCCCCCCAGACCGGATACGACCCCGCTCTGGCCCTGGCCCAGCAACGAACCTACGGACAGGAGGGGGCGAACGAGGTTACGGAGGTTGAGCTTGAGGGCCGGTTCGACGTCTCGTTTTCGGAGCGAGGAGGGCTCGCGTGGACGGCGGGGCTGACGTATCAGGGAAGCCGGTTTCGGATCGGGAATGCGTTTGCACCCCGGCTTCAGCACCAGGCCGGCACGGTGCAGCTGCGGACCGCGGCCGAGGCGACGGTCGGCCTTGGGGCACACGCGCAGGTCGAGGGCGGCCTTCGCCTTACAGGCCTTCCGACGCGAAACACCGTCTTCGCGGAGCCGCGTGCGGCCGTTCGCTACGACCGGTCGATTGAGGGGCTCGGCACAATCGGCCTGAACGTTCGGGGCGGTCTCTACCGGCAATTTACGGCCCAGTTCGACCTGAGCCGAGACGGGGCCACGGCGGTCGTGCCCACGACCCGGATCTGGCTGCCCATCTCCTCCTCGCTCACGCCGCCCCGCACCTACCACCTCGCCGCCGACCTGTCGTGGCGGCCGACCCCGCAGTGGCGGGTGGATCTGGAAGGGTATCGGAAGTGGCAGGCACACCTGCTCACCGTCGACTATCCCGCCCTCCGCACCCAGCCCGCCACGTCGGCCGTAAATCCGGGGCCGTCGCAGATCCTTGGCGCGAGCCGCGGGGTCGCGTACGGCGGCGGCCTGCGCCTCGGATACGAGGGGGACGCGTTCACCGGATCGGCGCGCTACGCCTATAGCCAGGCCCGCCGCACCTTTCCCGGCCGCTTCGACGGGCGG
>CAZMDV010000346.1:0-3362 GCA_964564875.1 uncultured Salinivenus sp. | reverse complement strand
ATGGTGTCGAGCGAGCGGCTGAAGCTGGAGGCAAGCCGCCACCGGACTTGTTGGGTGGGCTGGACGTTTGGGGCCCCCTCGCTGGCGGACGACTCCTCGTTGCCACAGCCGGTAAGCAGACCGGCGCCAGCGGCGCCGAGCAGGGCCTTCTTGGTAAAATCACGCCGTTCCATGGGAGAAGAACTCGTTCGGTGCGCTGGGCGTGCGAAGGGCCTTCAGTATAGGGGCCAACACGCCTCGGCGCAACCATCTGGAGCGTGGAGGTATGGACGAATGGACGTGCGGAGGGGGAGAAAGGGGGCTGGAGAACAGAGAATGGGGGAAGGTTGAGTCCCTGTGTGGAGGGGCGTAGTCCCAGATGGTAGTTAGAGTGTGAGGAAGTGGTGGCCGGGGCGCAGGCGATTGAGGAGGGCGTCGAGCCCGATCGTCAGGAGGAGCACGAGGGCACTGCCGAGGATGATGTCGAGCCGGACCGCGTTGGAGACCTCCTGGAATGACATGAGGAGGTCGCCGACACTCTGCTGAATCCCCGCGAGCGTCGGCGGCATCCATACGAGCCCGGCCCCGGCGCCGGCGATGATGAGGAGCAGAAGAAGAATCTCGGCCCATCCCATGCCGGGTTCGGCGGAGAAGCCCGCCCGGTCGGCCACCTGCTCGGCGAAGTTGTCCGACAGCTCTCCCTCGGGCTCCTCGCTCAGGGTGGCGTACACGGCCTCGTAGGCCGCGGCCTCCGGATCGTCGTCCGTCTCGGGGGGAGGCGCGTCGCCGCGGAGGTGGCGCTCGAAGGCATCTTGCAAGTCGCGATCTCGGTTCGTCATAACGTGATCTCCTCGCGTTGGTAGCGGTCTAGTAACCAATCTTTGAGTTTCTTGCGCCCCCGGTACAGGTGACTCTTTACCGTGCCCTCGGGGTTATCCATGACCTCGCTAATCTGGGATACGCTCATGCCTTCCAAATGATACAGGGTCAGGGCGGTGCGGTAGTGTTCCGACAGCGCGTCGATGCCCTCGCGGACGACGTCGCGCCGCTGCCGGTCCACGGTCGCCTCCGCCACGTCCTCCTCGGGGTCGGGCACGCGGTTGAGGGCTGTCCGGGCGTCGGGCCTGTCGCCCTCGGGCGACGGGGCCTCGTCGGCGTAGAGGGGCACCTGCTTTTTCTCGAGGTGATTGAGGCACGTATTGCGGGCAATCCGGGCCAGCCACGTTGAGAGCTTCGACTCGAACCGAAACCCGTCGAGGTACCGGTGCGCCCGCACAAACACGTCCTGGCACAGCTCCTCGCGGTCGCGCTCGTCGTCGACCATGCGGAAGACGACGTGCTTCACGAGCCGCTCGTACCGGTCGATGAACGTGAGGAAGGCCTCGCGGTCCCCGTCGAGGATCCGCTCGACCAGCTGGCGTTCGTCGATGTCAGAATCGGTGTCGGCCATAGCATCCCCAGTAGACAGGGGAATGAGCAAATGGGTTGCACGGCCCCGTGCCCAAGGGGGCAGGATCTCTGGTAAAAATGAGAGGAAGAGGCAGAGGGTCCCAAGACCGACTCATCCCCCGTGCAACCCATTCGCCGATGGCCCTGTCCGCTGTTGACGCAGGGCCAAAGTGTGCTCGCGCCCTCGTTCCCTTTTGAATCAGTCCTGAACACTCATGCCAGAATTCGGTCCCTTTATCGTCGCCCTCGGATTTTTCGCGATGATCGCCTACATCGCCAAATTGATCCGGGACACCCGCATTCGCCGCAAGGCGCTTGAGTCCCCCATATCGGAAGAGAAGATCGAAGAACTCCTCAACGAGGGGGGATGGACGGAGCCCAGTACCCGCTCGGCCCTCAAGTGGGGCCTCGTCGTACTCGCGCTGGGCGCCGGGCTCCTGTTCGTCGATCTGCTCGCAATCTCGTTCGAGTCCCCGGTCGCGTACGCCGTACTGCTGATGGCCACCGGGGGTGCTCTGCTCGGATATTACCTCATTGAACAGGAGGACGGAGAACCGAAGCAAGGCCCGTTCTCGCCGAGCGACGCCCGGACGACCGAGTCCGTGGGGGAGCCGGAGCTATGAGAGCGGCGCAGCAAATTTTTGCGAGTGCAATGGAGAGCGTGATGCGTGATGGAGTGATGCGCGAAAAAGTGATGCATGAGGGAATGTGAATTCATGAGTCACGGCTCGCGCGTCACTCCTCCCGATGCGGCCGGAGCGGACGCATCACGACCTCCGAGATGAGGTGGTTCGTCGGCGATTCGAGTACGTGCCGCACCGTCGCCGCCACGTCGTCGGGCTGGAGGGGATTTTCGGTCATCTCCGCACCGGCCACGTCGAAGAAGTTGGTCTCCACGGAGCCGGGGTAGAGGCACGTCACCCGGATGCCGTCCTCCCGGACCTCCTTCATCACCGCCTCGCTGAAGCCGCGCACGGCAAACTTGCTGGCGTTGTAGGCGCTGATGTTGGGGTTGCCCAGCAGGCCGGCGATGGACGCGATGTTAACAATGTGACCCCCGAATCCCGTCTCCTCGTTCTGGGCGCGCATTGTGGGCACCGCCTCGCGGGTGCAAAGATAGACGCCCCGGACGTTGGTATCCATCTGGACGTCGAAGGCCTCCGTGTCGAGGTCGTCGACGGGGCCGAATTGGCCGAGGCCAGCGTTGTTTATCAGCACGTCCAAGTGCCCGGCCTCGGTATCGACAGTGTCGAAGGCCGCTTCCACCTGATCCTCCGTCCGGACGTCGCAGGAGACGGGATGAAAAGCAGGGCCGAGATGGTCCTGCAGGGCGTCGAGCCGGTCGGTGGTCCGGGCGAGCCCGTAGACGGTCGCGCCCTGGTCGACGAGCATCCGGGAGAGTTGCGCCCCGAGGCCTTTGCTGGCACCGGTGACGACGGCGACGGCGTCGGTAAGGTCCATGGTGGGCAAAAAGATCAATCGATGACAGAAAAGACGGGCAACGGTGCCCTCATACCGGAGCAAACAGCGTCGGATCGACCCGCTCACTGAGGATTCTGTGTAATCCGGCCTTCGCCTCTTCCTCTCGTTCAGGAAGCTCCATCCTGCGCCAGACTGAGCACTGCCCTCGCTCCAGATGCCTACTGCGGTTGAGCACGGGCATTGCTCCAGAAGCCGATCCCTCCGACGGAAAAGCACCTCGCCGCACCGCTGGGCGCAGAATCAACGCTGAACCAAGTTCAGCACGGAAATCAGAGCATCGGTTGCGGTTTGTCTCGCGGACGATCTCATGTTCGGCCCCCGCACAGGTCTCCCAGGCTCAGGTTGCATCCTGCACGATTCGACAGGGGGGGACGGACCGCCCCAAGAGAAACGACGGAGGCGGTCCGCGGTCGGCCGTCGCAACGGCAAAACGGCTGTCCCCCGCAACTCAG
>CAZMDV010000345.1:0-3364 GCA_964564875.1 uncultured Salinivenus sp. | reverse complement strand
CAACTTCCGGCGGCATTTCAAGTCCGTGAACTGGCCTCAGTCCCACGGGTGCGGAGAACCATTGGGCAAATTCTCCGAGTGGCCGATTAGCCCATCGCTTGCCGCCCGTCTCTAATTCGACGACAATGATCGAAAGAGCCCCGATCATGAAGCACGCTGACCGTTTTGCCCCCAGCCTTCTCCTCTTGTCCGTTGTTCTTCTCTTCACCCTCGCCACGGCGCCCCCTGCCCAGGCCCAGGATCGGCCTCTCCCCGGAGCGACCGGATTTCCGATGGGCGACGTGGCCCCGACCACCCCTGGCCCGGGCATGCTAGGGGACGGGCCCGTCTTCACGGGAGCCCTCGGCCCTACCGTCATCGGTGGCGAAACGTATGCCTCCCTCCGTCTCCAGCCCAACCTCTCGATCGGCAAGTTTGGGGTGGGCCTCGACATCCCGCTCATGGTGAGCCTCGAGGACGGCTCCTTTCGGTCCGACGAGTTTACGGACGGCGTGGGGCCGCTACGGCTGATCCGGCACCTCCGCTACGGCCGCGAGCGACAGGATCCGGTGTACGTCAAGGTCGGCGACCTGTCCGGCGCCACGCTGGGCTTCGGCCTCGTCATGTACCAGTACTCGAACGTGGGCAGCTACGAGAAGCGTGACTGGGGAACAGAGTTCAACGTAAATCTCGACAACAAGGTAGGTCTGGAAGGGCTGTACAGTGACTTCAGCGAGCTTTCGGTGGTCGGCCTGCGCCCGTACGTTCGGCCCCTGGAGCTGGTCGGGGCCGAGATTCCCATCCTGAAGCACTTTGAGGTCGGGGCCGTCTACGCCACCGACCAGTCGGACACCGCCACGCCGGGCGGCAGCGCCCTTACGGTCTGGGGGGCGGACGCGGGCCTCCCAATCTCCCTCGGGTCGGCCCTGGAGGTCGTCCCGTTCGCGGCGTACGCCAACATCGCGGACCCCGGGTCGGGTGCCTTCGCCGACACCGTCGCGACGGACGATCAGTTCTCGCCCGGGAGCGGCACCTCGGTGGGGGTCAATTTCAATCTTCGGCTGATCGCCGACCTCTTCTCGTTGTCCGGCAAGATCGAACGGCGATTCTTCGGCAGCAATTTCACCGGCTCCTACTTCGACGCCGTCTACGAAACGAACAAGCTCGGTTTTCAGCGGGGCCTTGCCACGCATCCCCTCCGCAAAATTGCGGGCAGCGGGGGGAGGGACGGGACGTTTGGGGCCCTCTACGGGCACTTTCTCAACCGCATCCTCATTGGGGGCGCCCTCCAGATCCCCGACGAGATCTCGCGCGACCCCCAGGGACGCGTCCAGAACGGGGCCTTTTTGCGGCTGGAGGCCCGCGCCCCGGACCTGATTCCCAAGGTCTCGGCCCACGCCGTCTACAATCGAAGCCCCATCGCGGAGGTCTCCGACGCGTTCATCCTGGACGAGAACTCGACCCTGGACCTGCGGGCGGGGTACAAGCTGAGGCCCTACCTGCTCGTAGGCACGAACTACCGGTGGACCTTCGCTCGCGTAGATGAAGGGGACAGCGAGGAGGTCAAGGCCACGTCGCATGTGTTTCCGTTCGTCGCCTTGCAGCTAAATTTCGGCACAGACGCGCGGTAGTGAGTCGCTGCGAACCGACGTGCCGGTGAGGGACACGGGCGGGGCGACGTAGAATTCCCCTCGAGTCTCCATCTCCCCCCATTTCGCCCGGGCGCGGGCCGTCGGGATGTCCGCAGGATGGGGTGTAGGTTGACGATTGGCCGGCGGGGCCTGCGCATCCTTCTCTGATCTCCCCCCAAGAGGGGGACCTCGGTCAACAGAAGCTGTAGGGGCTGGACGCCGGAATCTCGCCCTCCCGAAAGACCCAGCCGCCCACTCGGGGTCGCGCCGCTTACCGCCCATGTGGATGACTCTCCTCTTCGGCCGGACTCGGACCGACGGTCGTCGGACTCGGTGTGACGGGCCATGTCGAGCAGCGTCGCCCCGACCGGAGCAAGGAAACCGTCGTGCACGCCCTGCTCGCCGCCGCGGAGCGCCCCCAAGCCGTCCTGATGCGGTCGTCTTCCGAGCCTACGTCGCGACGCGCTCCAGGACACGGGCGACCTCGGCGGCCTGCGCTCGCGCTTCCTCGCTGGTCTTTACGCCCTCCACGCCAATGACGTCCCCCACCCCGAATACGGTCTCGAACCGCTCGTGGCGGAACGACTCCGGATCGACTTTCAGGTATCCCCTCATCGGCCCACCCTGGTAGGCCAGTTCACTCTGCTCCACGACGGGCGGCGGCCGCATCGGCGGGACGACGTGGAGAAGATCATAGCGGAGCACGCGCCGGCTCTCGGATTTCCCTTTCTTAACGCGAAAGACCGCCTCTCCAGGCTCCGGCCGCACCTCGATCAGGTCGTGGCCAACGTAGAGGTGAACGTCGTCTTCCTGAACGTTGCGCTCGACCATCTCAGCGTACTCCTCTTCCGCCAGCGCGGCATCGGAGGCCGTCGCGAAGAAGAGGTCGGTGTCGGCCCGCACACCGGCCTCGCGCCACCGCGCCTCTGCACGCCGGAGGACGTTCAGGGGTGTGCTGCCTCCCTTGTGGGGACCGGAAGGGGCCGTAAACAGAGCATTCCCTCCGTCGAAGGCCTGAATCATGTCCCAGGCACGGGGGGCCTGCTCGTAGCCGTAAACGCTGCAGATGCCTTGTGTCCCCACGTGCTCCTTGAGGCCCCGGACACGGCCCCAGCGTGGACTGATGCCCGTCGCCAGGACAAGGTGCGCGTAGTGTACAGGAGCGCCGTCCTCAATGGTAAGGGTGCGGGCGCTGGGGTCGATGGCAGTGACCGCGTCTTGAATCCAGTCTATCCCCTCCGGAACGTGGAGACGTTTCCGTGATCGCGTCGTGTCCACGTCTACTCCTTCCGTCCCCGTGCGCACCCAAGTGGGCTGATCGTAGTGGTACGCCGACGGTTCGATCAGTGCCGTCCGGGGCTTCGCTGCCGACTCCGCCATCGCACTCGCGATCGTCAGGCCAGCCTCTCCTCCCCCAACGATCACGATTTCGTAAGTGCGATCCGAGTGCGACACGGGATTGGGCGGTCTCTTCGGGGGAGTCCGACGGTGGGGTTCTGGGATCTTATCCTACCCACGCCTCAACGCCTTGTTGTTCACACGGTCAGAACCTGTTTGGCGAGATGTCTACGGCCTGCGACTTTGTGGATCTTGCACAGGACGGTTTCTGCACTCGCCCGGTAGCGCCGCTACAGGGCTCGCTTGGGCACTGTTCACGTGCGTCGCCCACTGTGTCTCGGCTCCGCATCCACTCGCAAAACAGGTTCTCAAAATCTCATCCTTGTCCCGCGTTTTGCAGGCACGGACTGCACCAC
>CAZMDV010000344.1:0-3383 GCA_964564875.1 uncultured Salinivenus sp. | reverse complement strand
TTTTCAATACCGGACGGGCCGTGGCCCCTGACTCACAGAGTTGAAATGCCACCCAAGGGTTGAATCGCGGACAGTGCGGGCAGGAGGGCCGCCGTCCCGCCGGGCGTTCCCGCCCGCTACTTCGACGCGACCATCTCCTGCGCTCGCTGGAGGGCGGCCTGCGCGTCGACGATGGCGCCGGTGTCGGAAAGGGTGCCAAAGCGCACCGTGGCCTCTCCGCCGGGCCGCGTGACCATTTGATCTGCGTGGCGGATGGCCGTGTCGAGAATGATGGATCGCACCTCGGTGGCGGTGAGTGACGGGTAATAGGCCATCATGAGCGCAGCCAGGCCGCTCACCATGGGGGCGGCCATGCTCGTGCCGTCGTTTCGGTCGTAGTTGTCCTCGGGAACGGTGGAATAAATGGAGTGGCCCGGCGCAAACACGTCGACCCGCTCCGCCCCGTAGTTGCTAAACGGCGCGGCCAACTTCTCTCCCCCCTTCCAGGAGGAGGCGCCCACCTCGATCCACCGCTGGGCCTGGCCGCCGTTCTGGTAGGAGGGCGACGGGAAATTATCGGTCGAGTCCACATTGGCCCCGTCGTTGCCGGCGGCGTGCACCATGAGGACGCCCATCGAGTCGGCGTACTGCACGGCGGCGTCCACCACGTCCTTGTGCGGCGAGTACTTCTTGCCGAAGCTCATGTTGATCACGTCGGCCCCGTTTTCGACGGCGTAGCGAATGGCGTTGGCCACGTCCTTGTCCCGCTCGTCGCCGTTGGGCACCGTGCGGACGGACATGAGGCGGACGCCCCGGGCGACCCCGTCGATCCCGATGTCGTTTTGGCGCACAGCCCCGATGATTCCGGCGACGTGCGTGCCGTGGGACGCATCGGGGCCCACCACGTCGTTGTTGCCGTACCGGCGCTCCGTCTTGTCCGAGTAGTCGTCCCCCACGATGGGGCGGGGATCGAAGTCCGGATTGTAGTTGTACTCGGCCTGCCGCTGCAGCTGGTCTTTGTAGTCACTTAGATCGGAGGGGGAGAGCCCCTGGTCGTAGAAGTATTGCAGGGTCTTCTGCGCCCGGCGTACCTTCCGTTCGGGGCTCGACACGGAGCGGACGGCCTCCTGTGTGAGGGTGTCGGTCTTGAGGTGCTCCCTCAAAATTCGCGTGGAGGTCTCGACGGCGGTCTGTGCCTTCTGGACTCTCCGGAGTCGTTTTTCGGCTTTGCGCCGCTCCTTGCGAAAGTTACGCTTGATCTCTCGATACCGCTGGTATTGATCTCGGTTGTCCGGTGCCACCTCGGTCGAGTCGACCCCTTGGAAGCGATCGCGGAGGTCGACGTAAATCCGCGTGAGTTCGTACGTGTCCTGGTTCACGTTCTTGCCGTTGGCCCCCCCGATGAAGTTCCAGCCGTGCACGTCGTCGACGTAGCCGTTGCCGTCGTCGTCCACGTCGTTGCCCGGCACTTCGTCGTCATTAGTCCAGGCCTTCTCCCCCAGGTCTTCGTGGTCGAGGTCGATGCCGGAGTCGATGATGGCGACCTGAACCGTGTCCTGCGGGGAGCGTCCCTGAAGGATGGACTGGTACGCCGCGCGGGTGTCGAGGCCGGGGCCGCTACGGGGGACCCGATCGAGGTGGTACCAGTCCCGCGGGGCCCGCGACGGGGCGGGGACCTCCGTTTCGTCGGCGGAGGCCGATTCGGCGTCGCTCGACTCTGTCTGGCTCGACTCCGTCTGAGTCGAGGTCGTGGTGGTGTCGGGCGAGGCGGTGGGCGTCGTGGCGGGGCGACTGCCGACGCAACCGCCCAGGAGGAGAGCGACGAGCAGCGTGAAGAGCGTCGTTGCCTGTTTCATCAGGAAAGACCGTTGTCGAAGAAGGGACGAAGGGGGGGCACCGCTACGCGACGACTGGCCCCTGAAGGTCGCGCTTCAGCTCGGGCGGGAGACCAAGATGCTCGTCGCGAAAGCCGCCGAGTTCATCGATTGTCTCGTCCGAGAGAAGCTGCACGAGATCGTCCATCGCGGGGCCGCCCATCAGAAGCGGAAGGTGGGTGAGCAGCATCTCGTCGCCCCGGCAGTGGGCCATCACCTGATACTCTTCCAGCTCGTCCCGGGGCGTGCCGTGCACCACGCACCGCCGGGTCCAGTCCGCCGGATCCGACGATTCGGCATCGAGCAGCCGGCCCGTGCGGTCGGCCAGGTCGATGTGCTCGGCCAGGTATGCCTGGCACCGCTGCTTGGAGGCGTTCGAAAACGACTGCCGCATCTCCGTGTGGCAGTCCATGCAGACCGCGTACTCGAAGACGTTCTCCTGCACGTCGTACGCCTCGTACCGGCGGTAGCCTTTCTCGATCAGGTACTCGGTCGGCCCGTCCAAGAGGGATGTCTCGCAGGCGAGGCATGTGGAGAAGGGCTCCTCGGTCTCGATGGAATGAAACGACTCGGGAATGGCGATCCGTTCGGGAAGCACGAGCAGGGGCCGGGTGGATGCGAAAGGGGTGAGGACGCCGCCGGACAGCGCGACGCGCATCTTTTGTAAATGCGAGTACGGGGGAGGTTCGCGATGTCGGGCCCCAGTCCCGCCTCCCATTTCAATTTGGATCCAGAACGCACAGACGCGGATCCGGAGGGACGAGGGGGCGTGCAATGCTCTCGTCCGCACTGTGCCTCACTATCCAAGCCCGCTCATGGCCGACTATCGCCGGGGCTTTCAGAGCCTCGACCACGAGATCCACGAGCCCACGCTCCCACTTGAGGGGGACCTGCCGAGGTGGCTGACGGGGACCCTCATCCGCAACGGGCCCGCACAGTTTGAGGTAGGCGACCAGGACTACAACCACTGGTTCGACGGGCACGCCATGCTCCATGCGTTTCGCCTTGAGAACGGGACCGTGGGCTACCGCAACCGTTTTCTCGAGACAAAGAGCCGGCAGGAGGCGCTGGACGAGGGCGAGATCGTCCGGTCCGAGTTTGCCACAGACCCGTGCATGTCGATTTTCGGACGGGTGATGAGCCTCTTCAACCCGACGCCGACGGACAACGCCAGCATCAACGTCGCGCGGCTGGACGATCAGTACGTGGCGCTCACGGCGACGCCGCTCCCCGTCTCCTTCGACCCGGAGACCCTGGAGACGGCGGGCGTCGTGGACTTTGCGGACGACGTGAGCGTGGATACCTCCACGGCCCATCCGCAGATCGAGCCCGAGACGGGCCGTACGCTCTCCTACGGGGCCTCGTTTGGACGCCAGTGCACGTACAAGATTCTCGGGGTTGCGCCGGGGGCCACGACGCGACGAGAGGTGGCGAGCCTCGACGTGGACCGGCCCAGCTACATGCACAGCTTCGGCATGACGGAGCGGTACGTGATTCTGTCGGAGTGGCCCCTCGTGGTCGATCCGACAG
>CAZMDV010000343.1:0-3425 GCA_964564875.1 uncultured Salinivenus sp. | reverse complement strand
GGTCGACGCCCACGAAGACCGCGTGTACCGGATCGCCCGATCAATGCTGAAAGACGCGGCGACCGCGCAGGACGTGACGCAGGAGGTCCTCGTGAAGCTGTGGGAGCACGAGGATGAGCTCGACGAGGACGGGCTCATGGCCTGGCTCTCGACGGTCACGCGTAACGCCTGCATCGACAAGCTGCGGGCCCGCCAGCGGCGCCGCAGGCGAGTTCGCGTCGACACGGACGGCGTGGGCCGCGCGGAGGATCCCGGGCGGACGCCCGACCGCCACGCAGAGACGGAGGATCTCCGAGACCACGTGCTCGACGCCCTCGGTCGGGTGGACGATCCGTACCGACGGGTGGTCGCCCTCCGCGAGTTGCAGGGCCTGAAGTACAAGGAGATCGCAGAGGCGCTCGACATGCCGCTCAACACGGTGAAAGTGTACCTCCACCGCGGCCGCAAGAAGCTGCAGGCGCAGCTCGACCGGGCCCTCGACCCCGCCCTCGCCTGAGGCATTTCGCATTCCCCCCTTGACCGATGCTCCCTCGCCTCCATTCTCCCACTCCCCCATTCCCCTCTTCCCAAACGTTGTCCTTCGGCTCCACAATTGATAGGTTACCGGTGCGCATTCTTCTGCCCACCCCCGCTTGTACGCCATGGAGATGGACACGATCATCGAGCCGTTCCGGATCAAGTCGGTCGAGCCGATTCAACTGACCTCGCGGGCCGAGCGCGAGGAACTGATCCGCGAGGCTCACTACAACCTGTTCAACCTGCATGCGGACGATGTCATCATCGACCTGCTCACCGACTCAGGCACCTCGGCGATGAGTGCGGCCCAGTGGGCGGGCCTCATGCAGGGCGACGAGAGCTACGCCGGCTCCCCCTCCTACTTCCGCTTCGAGGAGGCGGTGAAGGACCTGATGCCGTTCGAGCACGTGATCCCGACCCATCAGGGCCGGGCCGCGGAGCGGATCCTCATGGGCCTCGTGGCGGGCCCGGACGCCAAAATCCCCAGCAACACCCACTTCGACACCACGCGGGCCAACATTGAGGCCACGGGCGCGGAGGCGGTCGATCTCGTCATCGACGCCGGTCACACGCCCGAGCGGGAGCACCCGTTTAAGGGCAACATCGATCTCGACCGGCTGGCGACGTTCCTGGACGAGCACGGGGCGGACGTGCCCATCGCCATGCTCACCGTTACCAACAACACCGGGGGCGGCCAACCGGTCTCGATGGCCAACATCCGCGGGGCGAAGGCGCTCTGCGACGAGCACGACGTGCCCCTCTTTCTCGACGCCTGCCGCTTCGCCGAGAACGCCTACTTCATCAAGAAGCGCGAGGACGGATACGGCGACCGCTCGGTGAAGAGCATCGTCCGGGAGATGTTTTCGCACGCCGACGGCACGACGATGAGTGCCAAGAAGGACGCACTCGTCAACATCGGCGGGTGGCTGGCGCTGGACGATGACACCTGGGCCCACCAGGCTCGCGATCAGCTCATCCTCACCGAAGGCTTTCCGACGTACGGCGGGCTGGCGGGGCGCGACCTGGAGGCCATTGCGGTGGGGCTCCAGGAGGTGGTCGACGAGGACTACCTGGAGTACCGAATGGCCTCGACCCGGTACCTGGGTGAGGCCCTCACGGACCTGGGCGTGCCCATCGTGAAGCCGGTCGGCGGGCACGCCGTCTACGTCGACGCGAAGAGCCTCCTCCCCCACATCGATCCGCTCGATTACCCGGGACAGGCGCTCGCCGTGGCCCTCTACATGACCGGTGGCATCCGGGGCGTCGAAATCGGGTCGGTCATGTTTGGCCGCCAGCCGGACGGCAGCGAGGAACCCGCCGACATGGAGCTGGTGCGCCTCGCGGTGCCCCGCCGGGTCTACACGAAGAGCCACGTCGACTTCGTCATCGAATGCTTCGAGAAGGTGTACGAGCGGCGCGAGGAGCTGCGGGGCTACGAGATTACCGAAGAACCACCCCAGCTCCGCCACTTCACGGCGCACTTCCGGCCCAAGGCGCCCGAGATCATCCATCGGGAGACGGACGGCCCTTCGGTGCCGCAACCGTCCTGATCGGTCCACGCGAAGGAGGGGCGCTGATACTAAGCGGAGAGCGGACGACAGACGTGCTGCGCTACGTCCCGTTCGCAGCCGACGGTGGGCGGGGCCAGCCCCTTAGCCCCTAATATCTCTTCCGATACCGCATCCGCGTTCAGGCGGACGAGGTGAGGCAGTCCTTCCTGCTCGGACTGTCGAAGGGCGCGTGGCATCGCCGGAAGACGTTTGCCCGCCTCAGGCCGAAGCACCGGAAATCCCAATTCACGGGCCGCACCCTCTACGTCGAGGACGCTGTCGGCGATGGCGGTGGCGGCCGTGAGGAAGCCGTGGGCCTTGGGGAGCACCGCGGTGCGGCGACCGGGCAGGCCCCCGTGCGCCATTCCGACCGCCACCCCTTCGTGAAACGAAAACGGCAGCGCAGGGTCGTGCTGCCGCTGCGAAGCCACGTAGGCCTGCGTGGCTCTGTGCCCGGGTGCGGCCGTCGCCAGACGCACGGGGCCGCGGCGGAGAGTATCGATGGCCTCGGCGAGGGTCATTGGCTGTTGAGCCGTGGAGCCGTCCCGGCGGGGCGGCTCTAGAATCGGTTGGATCTCACGAGGAACAGTGGCAGAGGGACTATCGGTATCCCGCCAAGCGGCGGCGCGTGCGGCCGAGGGCGGGCGGCACCTCCTCGGGCGGCGTCAGTTCGCCCCGCAGGTTTTTCTGCACGAGGCGACACACCTCGTCCGGCGTGTGATCCTGCTCGAAAAGATAATACAGTTTTGCCAGGGCCGCCTCCGTCGTCATGTCGTACCCGCTCACCACGCCTGCGTCCGCGAGGGCCCGTCCCGTGGCGTAGAGATCGAGGTCGGCGGTGCCGCGGAGCGGCTGCGTGACGGCCACAATGACGACGCCCCGGTCCGTGGCGTCTCGCAGCGCTTCCAAAAACGCCTCATTCTGATCCGGCGCGTTGCCGGCCCCAAAGCATTCGAGCACCACGCCCTGCACGGGGGGCGCGAGCACGTTTTCCAGCGAGGCCGCATCGAGCCCCGGAAAGAGGCGAAACGCCGACACCGTAGCCGCCCCGAGTTCCGTGACGGACGGTGTGCGTGGGGGACTGGGCGGGGCCGGCACCCGGTCCCACTCAATGTCGAGATCGATCCCCGCCGTGCCGACGGTTGGGAAGTTGGGCGAGTCAAAGGCCGCAAAAGAGTCCGCGTTGACCTTCGTGACGCGGGTGCCCCGGAAGAGACGGTCGTGGAAGAAAAGATGGACGCCGGCAAGCCGGTCCGAAAAATTGCCAAGGAGCAGGAGCGACGTGAGCAAGTTGCCCTGCGCGTCGGTGCGGGTCTCATCGAGCGGCAGTTGCGCCCCCGTGAGCACGACCGGCTTGTC
>CAZMDV010000342.1:0-3435 GCA_964564875.1 uncultured Salinivenus sp. | reverse complement strand
GGAATCACAGTCGTGTCCACCATGGTCGTTCCGTGCAGGGACACGTGTCGGCACTCGTGGATCCCAGTCGTTGCGGCTGCGCTTCTCGTTGGAATCGTCGCGCCGGCGGCGGCACAGAATCTAGGGGTTGTTACGGGGACCGTCGTCGACGCCAGAGAGGGGGATGAGCTCATCGGGGCCAAGGTGCAGCTCGAGAAGCTCGACGCGCCGATAGACGTCCGGACGGCGAAGACGGACGCCGAGGGAACTTTTGAGTTTGCTCAGGTTCGGCCCGGTCGCTATCTGCTGACGGTGTCGTTTCTCGGGTACCAGGAGCGGCGGATTCCCGTTACGTTCGAGCTCCGAGAGGCCCGTCACTTCGACGTCAAACTGCAACGGAGCCGCCTCAGCCTTGAGACCGCCGTGGAGACGCCGTCACGCCGCCAGCAGCGGCTCCTGGAGGCCCCGGCGTCGGTGTCCGTGATGGACCCGCGACGCATCCGTCGGGAATCCGCAACCTCGTCGGTCGAGGCGCTGCGGTCCGTGGTGGGCGTCGACATGGCCCAAACCGGCGTCGACCGGCGCGAGGTCGCGCTTCGGGGCTTCAACAGCGCGTTCTCTGCGGCCCCCTACGTCCTCACAGACCATCGGGCGGCCGCCGCCCCGGCCCTTGGCCTGAATCTGTACAGCGTAATGCCGAACACGGCGCTCGACCTCAATCGTGTCGAGGTAGTGCGGGGGCCCGCCGGGGCGCTGTACGGAACGGGTGTGGACGGGGGCGTTCTTCGTTTCGTGACGAAGGATCCATTCCAGGATCCCGGCACCTCCCTCGCCTTGTCCGGCGGCTCACGCTCCTACCTCAGTGCCCAATTCCGCCAGGCGGGCGTCCTCGGGGGCAAGGTCGGGTACAAGTTTACTGGCCAATGGGGCCGGGCCGACGAGTGGGCCCTGGACCCCGACAATCCCCAGGATGCCGCGGAGCTTGGTCGGTACCGCGTGTATGAGGATCAAGATGACGTACCCGTCGGGCGTGAGGTGTCCGAAGTCGATCGGGACGGAGACGGGACCCCCGACGCGTTTCGTCTACGCCGCGAAGACCTCTACCGCCGATACAACGTGAACGGGCTGTTGGAGTATCGCTTCGATCACAATACATTTCTCAGTCTTCGCGGGGGATACGCATCAATCAAGAGCCCAATTCAGTCGCCGATCGGCTCGCTGCAGGCCTCCGACTTCGCGTACGGCTACGGCCAATTCCGCCTGGAGACCGGCGCTTTTTCCGCCCACGTGGCCCTGACCCGCGACCTTCCCGAGAGTGACGTGTACCGCCTCCGCACCGGCACCTCCGTGACCGACGAAGGGACGCAGATCGACGGGCGCCTGCAGTACACGTTTGGGATCAACGCCCTCGACACCGAAGTTCTCGTCGGCGGGGAGGCCGACGGCACCTTTCTCCAGTCAGCGGCGGGCCCTGGCCCGGACGAAGATCAGTTCAGCACGGTCGGCACCTATGTCCAAACCACCACGCCCCTTGCCTCGTCGCTCTCGCTCACCCTAGCGGGCCGAGCCGATTATCTCAGCGTGCGGGAGGACATCGAATTTTCGCCCCGCGTCGCGCTCGTCTTCACGCCCACCTCGCAGCACGTCCTTCGTGCCAGCTACAACCGCACTGTGTCGGTGCCCTCGGCGTCGCCCCTCCTTCGGGTCGTCCCGGCGGCGCCCACACCCCCGCAGGCCACAGTCACCCAGACCCTTGAGGCGGGGTACAAAGGGCAAGTCGCCAATCGTCTTCGGCTCAACGTGGACGGATACTACGAGACGCGGGACCATGTCCTCGTTCCCGTGGGCTCTCCCGTCCAGTACCAGAGCGGGGGCGACATCGAGTACTGGGGCCTGGACGCCGCCGTAGAACTGAACGCTACCGACGTACTCACGCTGTTTGGCAACACCTCCGTCGTGAGCGACGATTCGTTTGACGGTGACAATACGGAAGACATTGCACTTAACGCCCCAGCGCTCAAGCTGAAGGGAGGGCTCGACTACGAGCTGCCCCGGCTCAACGCAAGCATTGGGGCCACCGCGCATTACGTCGACGACTTCCCGGTCCGCTTCGGGCCCTACACGGGCACGGTCGACGCCTACACCCTGCTCGACGTGCGGGCCCGAGCCACCGTTCCGGCGGTGCCGGGACTGAGCGTAAACGTCACCGCCAAGAACGTGCTCGGGAACGACCACCGCGAGTTTGTCGGCGCCCCTGCGCTAGGCCGCATGATCATCGCTCGACTCACCTACACCCTTTAGGGATGGAAGTGCGGATGCATAGAAGAGGACAAAGAGACAGGCCGTTTCCATCGTCACATCCACCCCGCCCACGTCCACCCCTCCACACCTATAGTTCACCCGCTTTTTGGGCGCTCAGCGGGCGTCGTCGTTGCATCCGCGGGGGCTGATCTGTACCGTACCCTATCCCCTACGCATCCACTTCGTCGGGAACGCCTTTCGCCGGACTCCAACCACCATCCGCGACCGGCCATGTTTGGCGACTTCGTGCCGCTGTTCGTCATGACTGGGCTGGCCCTCGGGCTCGCCCTCACCCTGTTGGCGGCGGCCGCGTACGTTGGTCCCAGCCGTCCCAGTGGAACGAAAACTCTGCCTTACGAGAGTGGCATGGACCCGGTGGGCAGCGCCCACGAGCGGTACTCCGTCAAGTTTTACCTCGTGGCCATGATCTTCATTGTCTTCGACGTGGAGGTGGTTTTCATGTGGCCGTGGGCCGTCAGCTTCCGCAACTTTGTCGAGAGCGGCGCGGGGCTCGGCACGATCGTAGTCGTGACCCTCTTCACAGTCATCCTTCTCGTGGGGCTGCTCTACGACGTCAAGAAGGGAGGGCTGGAATTCGAGAAGTAGAGCCCGGGGCAATTTGTGGCTTCTGTGGCTGAGGCCCCTGAACCGCGGAAAACGGACCGAGGTAGCGCCCCGCATCCGCGGTCTGCCACGCTGGGAGCGAAGGGCTGGGAACCGGGGTGCCCTAATTGCTTTCAGGGCGCGATCGAGTACTCGTAGGACGGCCGCAGACCGCCGCCGTCCCGTCGGCGGCAGCAGCACACGCCCGTACTCGGACCGGGGGGAAACAGGCACCGAGCGGGGGGCGAGCG
Organism: uncultured Salinivenus sp.; assembly: GCA_964564875.1. GTDB lineage: Bacteria > Bacteroidota > Rhodothermia > Rhodothermales > Salinibacteraceae > Salinibacter. The sequence continues at coordinate 301 of CAZMDV010000342.1, read as the reverse complement.
GTCGCGGGCGAGCGCTCGTCTCCGTCCGTAATTTTCGTCGTAGAGTGAAACAGGGGGGGACCCGTGTCATTTAAGCCGCCCGCAAAGCAGAATGAGCCGCGCGCCGCAACGGCGAGAATCCCTGCCGGACGCCGTGCCTCCGTATCACTCCCCAAACGCCCGAACGATCTTATGGCTGGATCCTCTGGTAGCAACGGACAAGGCTTCTTTACGACCCGTGTGGACGTCCTCCTCAACTGGGCCCGCTCGAACTCGCTCATGCCCATGCCGATGGGCCTGGCCTGCTGTGCCATCGAGATGA
>CAZMDV010000341.1:0-3436 GCA_964564875.1 uncultured Salinivenus sp. | reverse complement strand
TTCATCGGCAAAAACCCCGCGCTGGCGTTCGACTGTACGGTGCCCTTCGGCCTCACGGCCCGCCAGTACAACGCGTGGCTGCTCTACGGCGGCGGCATGGACCTGATGCGCGACCTCTTTGCCGACTTCAACATCCTCAATCTGCCGGGCGGCAACACGGGTACGCAGATGGGCGGCTGGTTTAAGACCGGCGTGGCCGGTCTGGACGACATGCGCGGCCTGAAGATGCGGATCCCGGGGCTAGGTGGGCAGGTCATGAGCGAGATGGGGGTCAACACGCAGGTGCTGCCGAGTGGCGAGATTTATCCGTCGCTGGAGCGGGGCGCGATCGACGCGGCCGAGTGGGTAGGCCCGTACGACGACGAGAAGCTCGGCTTCTACGAGGTCTCCCAGTACTACTACTACCCAGGGTGGTGGGAGCCGGGCCCCGCCCTCACCTTCTACGTCAACCGGGACGCGTACGAGAGTCTCCCCACGCAGTACCAGGAGGCGCTCAAAACGGCGGCGTCGGAGGCCAGCCTGAACATGCTGGCGCAGTACGACCACAAAAACCCGGCGGCCCTCGATCGCATTCTCGACAAGGACATCACCCTCCGCCGCTTTCCGGACGAAGTGATGACGCGGGCACAAGAGATCACGACGCAGCTCCTGGAGGATAACGCGTCCGGCAATAAGCAGTACCGGGAGATTTACGAAGCGTACAAGGACGCCCGCGAGGACGCCTATCGCTGGTTCGGCACCGCCGAAATGGGCTACGCCGACTTTGCCTTCCCCCGCGCCGGAGAAAAGACCGGCGCATCCGCCTGACTGACAGAATACCTCGTGGGGGAAATCCTTACGATCCTCCACTCTCTTTCCCTTTCCCTCCTCCGCCCGCGCCCACACTTTCCCGCCCCGTATGCTCCCACACGTCTGGGACCTGTTCTCCACCCACGTCTTCTCCCCCCCGTCCACCGACGAGCTTTTTAACCCGTACCGCGACCGCCGCGACGACCTCGATGTCCCGGATGCTTCGGACCACCGACGCGACAACCTGCGGCGGTATCTGCAGTGCTTTGAGGAGGCCCCGCCCCTCTTCTTGCTGCTCGAAGCCCCCGGCCCGTGGGGCTGTCGCTTCTCGGGCGTGCCGGTAACAAGTGAGTTGCAGCTCACCGAGCCGGAGTTTCCAATCGACGGCACCGCCACGAGCCAGAAGGACGTGCCGATTACCGAGTACAGCGCCTCCATCTTCTGGCGCGTGCTCCGGCCCTACTTCCCCCACTTCTTTGTATGGAACAGCTTGCCCCTCCACCCGCACGACGCCGACGATCCGCTGTCCATCCGCACGCCCCGTCGCTCGGAGGTACGCGAGTGGCACGAGTTGCTCCGCGCGCTGCTCGATACGCTCGACCCCGACCGCACAGTGGGCGTGGGCCGCAAGGGTGAACGGGCCCTCGACGAGGTCGGCGCGGACCCGACCTACGTGCGGCACCCCTCGCAGGGCGGGGCGAACAAATTCGAGGCGGGAATGAAGTCCATCGTGGCGGAGATGGGCCATGTTGGGGCGTAGCTCCTGCGCATGGGTGGTGGTGCTCTCTGCGACGATCGGCTCCCTCGGCGCAATTCCCTCGAGGGACCATCCGTCCCCCTCACGAGTCGTACAGATTGTGCCCCACGCCCCCCTGCTTCTCCCCGACCGGTCTGACATCGGATATGGCAGCGATCGAACTGGAGGGACTCACGAAGCGCTTCGGCGACGTAATTGCTCTCGACAATGTCAACCTCGCCGTCGAGGAGGGAGAGATATTCGGCTTCCTCGGCCCCAACGGCGCCGGGAAGTCTACCACCATCGACATCCTCCTGGACTTCGTCCGTCCAACCGAGGGGAGAGCGACGGTACTGGGGTTCGACGCCCAGCGCGAGAGCCCGGCGATCCGGGAGCGCACGGGCGTGCTGCCCGACGCCTACCAGGTGTACAACCGGCTCACCGGTCGTCAGCACGTCCAGTTCGCCATCGACTCGAAGGGCACCGGCGAGGACCCCGAGGCACTGCTGGCCCGCGCAGGCATCGAGAAGGCCGCCGATAGGCCCGCGGGGAACTACTCCCAGGGAATGCGTCAGCGCCTGGTGCTGGCGATGGCGCTTGTAGGTGAGCCCGACCTGCTGGTGCTGGACGAACCGACCACCGGCCTGGACCCCAACGGCGCCCGGGAGTTGCGTCGGATCATCCGCGAGGAGCGCGATCGCGGTGCGACCGTGTTCTTTTCCAGCCACATCCTCGGGCAGGTCGATGCGATTTGCGACCGGGTCGCGATCCTCAACCACGGCCGCATCGTCGCCGTCGACACCATCGAGGGCCTGCGGGGCTCCACGGGAGCAGGGGAGGTGCTGACGATCACCGTCGACGCCGTCCCTGAGGAGGGCATCGACGCCATTGAGGCCATCGAGGGGGTCCAGTCCGTGGCCGTTGACGGGGACGCGGTGGCCGTCCACACCGACGGCGGAAGCAAGACCACCGTCCTCCGTGCGCTGGAGGACCGCGGTGCGGAGGTACGTGACTTCACCACCGAGAAGATCTCCCTAGAGGAACTGTTCGCCCGCTACACTGAGGATCGCGAGGGCACCGGCACTGGGGGTGATTTGTCGTGAGCTGGACCACCGTCGCCCGGAAGGATTTCCACGACGCCCGACGGTCGCGGGTACTGTGGGCGCTGGCTGCGGCGTTCCTGGCGCTGGCGGTGCTGGTGGCGAGCCTTTACGCGTTTGTCCCTGCCGTCACTGCCGAGCCGGGAGTGTCGACTGTTGGTCTGCTCGGCTTCCTCGCCTCGCCGGTGACACTCTTCGTAGCTGTGGCCTCGGTGGTGACGTGCTACAAGTCTGTCGCGGGCGAGACCGAGAGTGGCTCCGGCAAGTTGCTGTTGAGCCTGCCTCACACGCGCTTCGACGTGATCCTTGGGAAGGTCGTCGGCCGCGGGCTTGTGCTGGCGATCCCTGTCGCCGTCGGCCTTGTGGCCATGCTCGCGGTCGTGGTCGCCGGGGGCGTCCCGTTCTCCCCGGTTGACTATGCTGTCTTCGTCGTTGTCACGCTGTTTTTCGTCCTGGCGTACGTGGCCCTCTTCGTTGGGGTCTCCGCGATGGCCACCTCCACCACCCGGGCGGCAACGATCAGTGTCCTGCTGCTCGTCGTCTTCGAGGTCGCGTGGGACATCGTCCCTCTCGGGGCGTGGTTCGTCGCCAGCGGCTTCCAGATGCCCAGCGGGTTCTTGGCGGGCAACTTCGGGGCAAGGCCGGACTGGGTCGCGTTTCTGTTCCAATTCCCACCCAGCGGCGCCTACCAGAATGCCATCGGCGGATTCCTCTCCGGGTCCGGCTCGGAAGCGTTCTTCCTGACGAACTGGTTCAGCCTGATCGTACTGGCGCTTTGGGGACTGGTCTCATTGGCGCTCGGGTACGCTAG
>CAZMDV010000340.1:0-3437 GCA_964564875.1 uncultured Salinivenus sp. | reverse complement strand
GTCGAGTCCACCTGGGTAGGGCCGGCCAGCTGCCGTTGGCTCTCCGGCAGCAGAGTCGCCTTCAGCTGCCTCGCAATCTCACCTCGCCCTGCAGGCCAAGCACGTCCCGAAACGGCCGCGTAAAGCCCTCTGCCCAGAGGTGCTTCCCCGTGCGGGCGTCGACCAGCTGGGCCTGAATGCGAAGCTTTTCCCCCGCCTCCCGTCCGAGCGTCCTCGGATCATTCCCGACAGGTCCGGGAAGGTGCCCCTCTCGCGAGGGAAAATCAACATACCAGCTTCTCAAGCCCCCACCTGGAACCGGGCGTCGGTGCTTCAAGGCACCGTGGAGAAATACATCGGGTTTCCACGAAAATACGACGCCATGTGCTTGTCCTTCACTTTTCTTCAGGGGATGCGCGCTTCGAGCTACGTGAAGGTTACATCCTCTACTGACAACCCCGGGGTCGATTTTGCCATACCAGTAGGCGAATGGTGTTGAGAAGACTTATCCGTGCTCCACCCGAGGCGAGCTTTTCGGGTTCGGGAGCACTCGTGGGCATCTGGCAACCGGTCGGTCCCCTCCACCGTGGGGGTTCCTCCTCCTTCTCCCCTTCGAGGAGCGGGCCCAGTACTGCCCCACGTCCGTCGGCGACGTGCCAGGAGTGCCCGAAGACGCACCGCGACACGACCTGCGCCGCGAGGTCACTGTGGGGTGACCTCGGCTATTTTCGACGGAGCCCCGTCTTTCCGGGCCGATCCGGCTCCAGTTACAGCGCCCGCCGTTGGGCCCTCCCTCTGCCCGGGGCATTTCCCCGATCCCTTCGTAGCGCTGAAGCCTCCCTTTCTCCTTCCGGCGAAAACCTCGTTCACTGCGGTCCCCGGTGCGGCGTGCCCTGCCTCAATGGGGGAGGACCGTCGATGCGACCGGTCCGTCTGCGTTGCTCGAAGCGCCGCTGCCTCCAGACTCCCTCCCCTGCACGACGTACAGTGTCGGCTCACGACCGAACCGCTCGGCATAGCGTTCGGTCAGGCGTCGCTGCAGGGGGGATACTGCCGGGTCGGCCGCGAGGCACACCACAGATTCGTCGAACCCGGCCCCGGGCTTGCGGGCCCCGTATACGCCCTTCGTCTGCCGGGCCGTCGCCACCGGGTGATCCGGTTCCGCGATGCTCACCTCGTGGTCGTCCCGGCGGTGCACCGCCCCGTACAGGGCGCGGTCGATCGTGGTCGGGAGTACGAAGCCGTCGTTGTAGCCGGTGTGCCACCGGACTAGGTTGACCCGGCTCGGGGCGCGGGCCCACCCAGAATGTTTACGACTCGTCGACACATAGCAGGGACGACCCCGTAAGGAAAACGTCCCGCACGTCGTTGCGGCCCATTGGCGGCCCGTAATCGGTGGTTACACCTCCTCCACCTCCTCTTCGTCGAGCACTTCCTCGGGCCGAACGTCCCACAGGAGCATCGTCTCGATGTCGACGTAGTCCTCCTCGACGGCTTCCTCCTCCCCGTAGTCGTCGACGAACTTGTAGTCGCCGTAGGTGGAGCGCTGGAAGGGCGGAAGCCGGTGCCACTCCGTTCCCTCGCGGTCGACGAAGTGATCGGGGAAGGGGCTCTCGACCTCGTAATCAGGGTGGTAAGAATGGTAGGTCTTGCGCGCCTCGTGGATGGCGGCGCGGCGGGCCCCAGCTTTGGTCCGGCTCTCGCCCTCGACGCTGAAGGGGGAGATTTCGATCTTAGCCGTGATGAAGCCGTCGTCGTTTTCGTAGTAGGTCGGCCGCATCACTTCGAAGTCACTCGGCTCGGGATATGCACTACTCTCTTCGGCCATGGAGGGGAAGGAGGATCGGAATGAGCGGTACGTGCGACGGCGGCTGCAGACGAGCCACCCGAAATCAACTTATGTACGACGGGGGGCCGGAGAGGATTCCGGACCGGCCCGATGGGCCTTCTGCTCTCGTCCAGAATTCGCACGGCCCCACTGGTGGACGATTCCCGCGGACGCCGATAATGCTGTTCCTTTCAAAAGCCGAGCACACAGGCCTCCTCAACTGTGGATGGACTTGTGGATAACTCCGCCCAGGTCCGTCCAGCCCCTTTCGGTTCGGAGCAATAACGGTAGTTCAAAGGGGAAGACAGGACCCTATTCTGTCTCAGAAGACACTGAATGGATTTCCGTTATTTTTTGGCGTCCGTTCTACCATGTGGGGAAAATGTGGAAAAGATGCGAGGAGGATCTCGTCCTCCGGCCTCGTTCAGGGAGGGACGCTCGACGACGTGGCCTTTGCGGCGCTTCCCGCGGCCCCAAAATGACCGTTATTTTTCGACGGGCGATCGCTCCAGGTGGGAGCCTCCCGCGGTGGCCCTGTTTGCAATCCGGCACAGACCGCACGGTCCACTGGTACGGTAGCAACCTAGCCAGGAGTCGCCTGGACTGTTCGCATTTATGGAGCTTGGAAGCGAGGTGAGCGACCTCCTTGGCCCCCTGTCGCCCTCGTCGTCAGGAGGGGACCGGTCTTCCCCCATCGGCCCGAATGCTGTCCGACGGGCCACCGTCCGGAAACGCCCCCGCGATCCCTTGTCCCGACCCGACGACCGCATCGGGCCCGAATCGTAACGCCTGTTCGGACCGGGGAACGAAGTTGTGATGACCTGACCTGTCTTGCTTCCTTCGGGGTCACGCGCCCAACGCCGCCATGGCCGCGCTCCTGATTCTGCTCTCCGTCGTCGCCGTCTCGATTCTCGTCGCGCGGATCGCCACACGGATATTCATGCTCACGGGCCTGTCCAAGGAGGCGGCCCGGTTCCAGGCCCGCTCCATCATCACGGGCACCGGCTTTACGACCGACGAGGCCGACCACATCGTCAACCACCCGGTGCGGCGGCGAATTGCGCTGACGCTGATGCTGATCGGCAACGCGGGCCTCGTGACGGCGGTCTCCACGTTCGTCCTCTCGTTTACGAGCACGGGCACGGCCGCAGAGGCGCTCCAGCGGGGCCTCATCCTGGCCGTGGGGCTTGGCGTGCTGGCCTACCTCGCCCTCAGCGACCGGGTGGACCGCTATCTCTCGAACCTGATCGAGTGGATGCTCGACCGGGCGGTAGGGTTCCAGGTGCGGGACATGCACACGATCCTAAACCTGGGCGGCGGGTACATGGTGACCCGGATGGAGGTAGACCCCGAGTCCTGGCTCGCCGGCGAGACGCTCCAAACCATCAATCTTCCGGCCGAGGGCCTCATCGTCCTGGCCATCGAGCGCCCCGACGGGACGGTGGACTACGCGCCGGGGGCGGACGATTGCGTGCCCGCCGACGGCTGTGTCATCGTGTACGGCCCGGAGGAGCGAATTGCTCGGCTCTGCGACCAACTCCAGTGCAACTTCGACCCGACGGAAGCGACGGAAGAGTGAAAATTAGTAGACTGGAAAATTTGGGGCGCTCGTGCCTCCGATGAGGGCGGC
>CAZMDV010000339.1:0-3444 GCA_964564875.1 uncultured Salinivenus sp. | reverse complement strand
GGAGATTTGAGGGGCGGATGCCGTGTTGGGGAGACGAGGACGATCGAGGATCAAGCGGTGAGCGGTGAAGGGCGAGACGGGACGAGGGGATTGAGGGCACGGTGGCAGCGGCCCCGAGTTTTCAGAAACAGCCCTCCGGCTTGCGGGTAGGGCTGCGTGCCGAACGCTCTTTTCACTGCTCGGAAATCATTCATGCCTGCGCAGGTCGAATTCGACACCGTTCCACAGATGTTTCGCCGCCTCTGCGCCCGGTATCGCGGGCAGAAGCGACCTGTGTTACGGCACAAGGTGCGGGGCGAGGGCTGGCAAGACATCACGTGGGAGGGGTTCGAAGACCGCGTTCAGGCGCTGGCCGGCTACCTGCACCGGCAGGACGTGCGGAAGGGGGACCGCGTGGCCCTTCTCTCGGAGAACCGCCCCGAGTGGGCCATCAGCGACCTGGGCATCCAGCATGTTGGGGCAGCAAATGTCTCGATCTACACGTCCCTGCCGCCCACCAAAGTGGCCTACATCCTCCGCGATTCCGGGGCGAAGGTGTGCATCGTGTCCGTCCCCGTCCAGCGCAAGAAGGTCGAAGAGATTGCGGAGGAGTGCCCGGCGCTCGAAGAAGTCATCGTGATGAGCGAGACGGCGGACGACCCGCCCGTGCCCATGACGCACTGGGACGATGCCCTGGCAGCGGGACGAGACTATTGGACCGACCACGAAGACGCGCTCGTCGACGTTGCCGAGGACATTGCGCCAGACGACACGAGTGCGCTCATCTACACGAGCGGCACCACTGGCGAGCCGAAGGGGGTCGTGCTCACGAACCGCAACTTCTGCTCGAACGTGAAGGCGGCCCACCAGCGAGTGCCGTTCGGCGAGGACGATCATCACCTTTCGTTCCTGCCCCTCTCCCACGCCTTCGAGCGCACGGCGGGCCACCTGGCCGTGCTCGCCGCCGGGGCCACCATCAGCTTCGCGGAGAGCATCGAGGCGGTGAGCCAGAACCTGAAGGAGGTGCAGCCGACCCTCATGATCTCCGTGCCGCGCATGTTCGAGAAGGTGTACAACCGCGTCACGAAGCAGGCCGAGGAGGGCGGCTTCATCAAACAGAAGATCTTCGAGTGGGCCGTGCGGGTGGGGGAGCGATACGCCCAGGCCCAGCAGGCCAACGGCCCGGGTCCCGGGTTGTTTTTGAGGGCGCAGAAGGCGGCGGCCCACCGGGTCGTCTTCTCGCAGCTGCACGAGAAGCTGGGAGGCAACCTCCGATTCGCCGTGTCGGGAGGGGCCGCGCTGCCCGAGGAGATTGGCACCTTCTTCCAGGCGGCCGGGGTGACGATCATCGAGGGCTACGGCCTAACAGAAACGGCGCCCGTCCTCACGGTGAACCCGATGGACGCCCCGCGCTATGGCACTGTCGGCCACATTCTACCCGGAGTCACCGTCGCCATTCAGCCGCTGGACGGCGATGAATTGGCCGGGGTTGTCAGCGGGAGCGACTATCCGACATCCATTTCGACGCCGGAGGGGGAGATTCTGGTGAAGGGGCCGAACGTGATGCGCAAATACTGGAATCGGCCGGAAGAGACCCGCGCCGCGTTCGATGTGGACGGCTGGTACCACACCGGCGACGTGGGCCGCTTCGACAACGGCTATCTCAAGATCACGGACCGCATCAAGCATATGGTCGTCACGGAGGGCGGGAAGAACGTGTATCCCGGTCCCATCGAGGAGTCATTCAAGACCAAGGGATGGATCGATCAGATCGTCGTGATTGGGGAAGGACGTCCCTTCCTCGCAGCTCTGGTGGTGCCTGACTTTGAGTCGCTCCGGATGCGGGTCCGGGACGAGGACATCGACGAATCGGCCTACGATAACGCCGAGCTCCTTGAGCTCGACGAGGTGCAAGCCCTCTTCCAGGATGCCTTTACGGCCTACAATCGGGAGGCAGCGGCGCACGAGAAGATTCGCAACTTCCGTCTGCTCGCCGAGCCGTTCACCGTGGAAGAGGGCACCCTTACCCCGACACTCAAGATTCGCCGTGGCGTCATCGAGGAGCGCTACGCCGACCGTATCGACGCCATGTACGAAGAATTCGGGCGATGACAAGTGTCGAGCTCTGAGTTGCGAATGATGCAGGAGGCATCCGTTCTGTCAAAACTGGGCCTTCGCAATTCGACTTTCGCAATTGGAAACGGTCGTGTGGATAACCATTGAACTCTTTACCGCGGCGCGTACAGAGCGGACGATTGGGGCGCCGGGTCGGATCTCGACTCAGAATCGGCTCTATAACTTGAACGATGATTTTGTCGGGGCATGGCGCAGTCCGGTAGCGCGCGTCGTTCGGGACGACGAGGTCGCCGGTTCAAATCCGGCTGCCCCGACCCCGGAAAGCGGCCTTCACGGTTGGTGAAGGCCGCTTTTTCTTTCTTCGTGCGGCGCCCCCGAGTGGAGGCGTGACGAGAGTTCGCGTCGGCTTCAAGAATAATTTAGCCGTGCCGTTCGTTCAATAAAGTAGTTGGAGAGTGCGAAGGTCGGGGGAAGTTGTTCGACGTGCGAAACACTCTGATTGTCCCTCGTCTTTGTGGGGCAGTAGCTATGATCCTCGTTCAGTGGGGGTCGGCGCCAGCGCGCTCCCATCTAGGCCCATGTTTTTCTCACTACGACCCATTCCTATGATAAAACGTGTACTCAACTCGTTCTGTGTTGGCCTCTTTACCCTTGCCTTGGTCCTCAGCGCGCCCGTGGCGCTCGGCCAAATGCCGCAGGACACGATCGAAACCCTCTCCGCCTCCGAGGTAAGTCAGGAGCAAGTCGAGAAGGCGGCCCGCATCGCCGCGGCCGTGCAGACTTCCCGGCGGATGCAGCAAATGAAGCTGCGGAAGGAGATGAAAGAGAAATACGGCGACCCGCGGGAGATGGACTCCACGCAAAAAGCGAAAGCGAAGCAGGAAATGCGGCGTCGACAGATGAAGATGCGGAAGAACCAGATGAAGATGATGCAGGAAGAGGCCGAAAAGGAGGGAATGTCTACGCAGATGTTTCGGCGCATCATGCGGTCGGCGCAAGAGGACTCGACGCTGAAGGAAGAAATCCAGGCGGCCATGAAGGCGCAGATGAAGAAGAAGCAGTCACAAATGAAGCAGAATCCCCAAAATCAGTAGCGTTCGGTCCTGTTGCGTTGTCCAGTGGGGACGGTATGCGCCCGTCCCTGGGCATTCCGACGGGCACACGTCGAACGGGTAGGGATCGACGGAGAAAAAATAGGCCTCGATGCGTGTCCTCTGCTTTTGAGGTGAAGATGACGGCCCTGCGTTCTTGAGCGCGCCGAGGATCGAGTACGGGCGTGCGAGAAGGGATTTTCGTTTCCGCTGACGGTTGGGATGGACGCATTACCCATCTGGTTCCTCAGTACATGACAATAGTCGTCCGATCTTTCAAACTCTCGGCTACTGCTCA
>CAZMDV010000338.1:0-3453 GCA_964564875.1 uncultured Salinivenus sp. | reverse complement strand
GTGTTGCCGACCACGCCGGTCACCGGCCCGTCGTTCCCCAGGATGCGGACGCGCAGTCCCCGTGCAATGGCCCGGTCGGCCCCGCCCACGCGGTTGATGTAGATGAACCCATCGTCGGTGATGTGGCGCACCATGAACCCGATCTCGTCGACGTGGGCGTCGAGCATGACGCGGGGGGGCTCTTCGGCCGTCCCCTCCAGCGTCGCCCAGGCTGTGCCATACGCGTCGGCCTCGACGTCATCGGCGTAATTCCGCACATAGTCGGTCCACACGCGCTGCCCCGGCGCCTCGAAGCCGGTGGGGCTGGGGGTATCGAGCAGATCGAAGAAGAACGATTTCGCGTCGTCGGTCATACAGATGGAGGCAGTTCGTTGCGAAAACAATTGCGGAATTCCGTCTCAGCCAGGGGACCTTCCCAGCCGTTGGGAAGTGTTCATGCCGTCGTACGAGCCGAACGGAAACGTTATCCCGACTCGGTTCGAATTTTTCGGGCTTCGTGCCCTTCCCACACAATCCACGCCGGACGGACCAAAACTCCCAGAGATGGTTACGGTATAGTTGGCATTCGTCACTCTTTGCTTCCGTTTTCCTTCTTCCACACAACCCTTTCGATCATGCCGACGACGGATCCCACCTATCACATGCTTATCGTAGAGGATGACACCGACATCCTAATGGGGCTCGAGGAATACTTCGAGCTCGAGGACTACGAGGTGGAAACAGCGGAAGATGGCGAGGAGGCCCTTCAGAAGATGAAGGACATGGATAAGTGCGACGTCGTCCTTCTCGACGTGATGCTGCCGAAGAAAGACGGCTTTGAGGTGCTCAAGGAATCGCAGGAAATGGGGTTCAGCGCACCCATCCTTATGATTACGGCCCGGGGAGAACAGGAGTCGAAGCTCAAGAGCTTCGGGCTCGGGGCCGACGACTACGTCACCAAGCCGTTCAACGTGGAGGAACTCGCAGCGCGGGTCAAGGCCATTTTGCAACGAACCATGCCCCCCGCCGAAGCCCCGATGGATGTCTACGAGATCGGGGAGGTGGAGGTTAATTTCACGACCCACGAAGCCTACCGCGACGATAAGGAACTGAACTTTACAGCCCTGGAGTTCGACATTCTACGCTACCTCATCCAGCACAAGGGCCGTACCGTCACGCGCAAGCAGCTTCTGCGCGACGTCTGGGGCATCGACGAGAACATCGTCACGCGGACCATCGATCGTCACATGGCGTCGGTCCGCAAGAAGATTGAGCCTGATCCCTCCGACCCCACGTACATCGAAACGGTATACGGCATCGGATACCGGTTCAATGACGAGTAATCCGTTTGAAAAGGGAAGGAGATGCTTCTGGGCGAAGAGATGCCCCCCGCTTTCTCGGAACACCGCCCGAACCTTCGTAGACGGGGAACAAACGGAAGCCTGCGCTCTCGTCGGAATTGTTACACCGTCTCCTGCTGCGAGGTGTCGGCGCGCTCGGCCCCTTTCAGCTTATAACCAATACCATACACGCTCTGAATGGGCCACTCCTCCTCGGCCTCCCCTTCCATCATGTCGCGAAGGGCATTCACGTGCCGGTCGATCGTGCGCGTCTCTACCTCAGGGGGCAAGTCCCATACGTCCCGGAGAAGTTGCTCACGGGTGGCCGTGCGTCCGCGGCGACGTAGCAGATAGGCAAGCAGCTTATACTCCAAATCCGTAAGGTCCACGGTTCTTCCGTCGCGGGTAACCTCCTTCTCGTCGAGGTCGACGCGAAGTCCCCCCACTCGGAAGACACCGCCTTCTTCAGTTGCCTCGGCCTCTCGACGAAGCAGCACGTCGATCCGAGCCACGAGCTCCTCCGTCTCAAACGGCTTTGTCAGGTAGTCGTCGGCCCCCATCTGAAAGCCCCGCACTTTGTGCTCGTGGTCTCCCAGTCCCGTGAGCATGAGGACGGGGGTGCGCACCCCGTCGTCGCGGGCCTGTCGCAGCACCTCAAAACCGCTGAGGTCCGGCAGCTTCGCGTCCAGGACGATCAGATCGTATCCGGGCAGCCGGGTGGCCTCTTCCAAGGCCGTCTCGCCATTCTCGGCCAGGGTGACCTCATAGCCTTCGGACTCTAGGTAGAGGAGAAGGCTTGTGCTGAGCTCACTGTCGTCTTCGACGACGAGTAGGGACGGACCGTTGGGAGTAGCGTCGGACATGGCAGGGCAGGGGGAAGATGAGGGTCGGGGAGAACTGTGTGATAAACCTCTACGACCTCGAGCGTCGAGCGCTTCGAGGCGGCTGTCGATTCGTGTTATCCTTTCGCAATAAGGGCCATGAAAGGCCTTCAGCATCCACAAGGCCTTTTCTTGCTAGTGGGTCTCCCTCTTCCTCACCTCACAGGCGTCCGACAGGACGAGACCCTCTCGGCGCATGGAACGGAGCGGCACCGGAGGACCCGGGGGCATTCGGCCCAGTGGTCGAAGGAGATGAGAACAGCAGGAAGACGGGCGATGAACTCACCCGTGCATGACGGCAAGCGGCTTCAGCCGTGCAACCTTGCTGGCGAGCCGGGCTCCCGCAACGGTTTCCACAACGCCATCGATGTTCTCCTTCAGCCGCACTCCGCCGGTGGAGGTCGAGCCGTCGCCGGATCGCACACGAACCCCCTTTCTTTCTAGATCCTCGTCGAGCGCGACCGGCTCGGCGTGGTGATTGGCCTCGTGGCGGCTCATGGTGCGCCCGGCACCGTGGCACGCGGAGCCAAAGCTCTTCTGCATGCTCTCGCGCGTGGCCAGCATAACCCAGGAGGTCTCGCCCATGCTGCCGGGCACGAGAACCGGTTGCCCGAGGGCACGGTAGGGAAGCGAGATGCCCGGCGTGCCAGGCCCGAAGGCCCGCGCCGCCCCTTTGCGGTGCACGTAGCACCGCATGTGCTTGCCGTTTACCTGATGCATTTCGACCTGGCCCAGATTGTGGGCCACGTCGTACACCGTCTTGAGGCGCTGGCCGGCCCCGTCCAGAAGCTCGTCGAACACCTCGCGGACCCGGTGAGCGAGCACCTGTCGGTTGGCGTATGCGTAGTTGGCCGCGGCCCGCATGGCACCCATGTAGTCGTCGGCGTCCCCTGAATCGAGCGGCACCGACACAAGGTTCGGATCCGGAGGGGTGATGTCATACGACGGGGCCACCTCCTGAAACCGCTCGATGTAGTCCGCACAAATCTGGCGTCCATACCCCCGGGAGCCGCAGTGGATCTGGGCGACAAGAGTGCCTTCTTTCAACCCCATCGTCACGGCCGCCGCCCGGTTGAAGACCTCCTCGACGGCGTGGATTTCGATGAAGTGCTCGCCGCCGCCGAGCGTTCCAAGCTGCTGGGCCCCAAGCGAGCGGGCTGCCTGGCTCACCTTGTTTGGATTCGCCTCGTTGAGCCGTCCCCCCTCCTCAGCGCGCACGAGATCGTCCTGCTGTGCCATGTCCTTGCGCAGGG
>CAZMDV010000337.1:0-3469 GCA_964564875.1 uncultured Salinivenus sp. | reverse complement strand
AAGAAAAGCCCGTCGTAGTCCGACCGTTCGACGAAGGTGTGGACAGTGTCACCGTAGGTCTCGATGGTGGCGGTGACGATGCGTCCGTCGTCGTCTTCGTGGACCGTCGGCTCCTGCACGGGCTCGGCCCCCCGCTTTGTCGTCTCCTCGAAGGAAGTAGCGGCATCGTCAACCCACATCGCAATGTCCTTCACCCCGTCGCCGTGACGGTGGACGTGTTCGCTGATCGGAGAACCCGGTCCGAGAGCGGAGGTTAGAACGAACCGAATTTCATTCTGCTCAAGCAGGTAGCTCACTTTTCCATCGTGGCCTGTCTCCGGACCCAGGTAGCCCTGAATCTGAAAGCCAAAGAGGTGGGCGTAGTACTGGGCGGCCTGCTTGGCATTTCCGACGTAGAATTCGACGTAGTCGGTGCCGTTGATCGGGAGAAAGTCTTCGGGTGTTTCGACGTCGGGCTGCGAGGCAACAGTCGGGTCTGGCATAGGTGGGTACGGGGAGCTATGTGATGGACGGCGAACTCGGAAGCGCTTACAAAACAGGGATTGAAAGCTACTTTCCCCCAGTCCGAACGTTCCACGGTGGGCCGTGGACGCTACGGGTCTGGTCCGTTCTGTGACAGGGTGCGCGACATGGAGGTGAGTTTGAATTTGACGGGCAGTCTCATACGAACCGGAATGGGGGTTCCGTCGTGTTTGGCGGGGACAAATCTCACCGAGCGAACCCCTTCCACAGCGGCGGAGTCGCAAAGCGGATGGAGAGAGTCGAGGACCTCTACGTCCGAGACGGTCCCGTCGGTCTCGACCGTGAATCCCAGCACCAACCGGCCCTCGATGCCCTGCTGGCGGGCATTCGCCGGGTAATTGATCTGGAGATACAGGCTTCCTATACCCCCGACAACTCGAGGCTTCCGGTCTGTCGTTCCGAGCGCGTCGACCGACTGCACGTCGTCGTATTCGGCGTTGCGTTCGGAGGCGTCCTCCGGGCGACCCGGGGAGGATTCAGGTTGGGGCGTCCCCGCGGAGGCGGATTTCGTCGGCTGTCTCGGACGAGAGGAGCGGACATTGGTAGGGGGCGGGGCCTTTGGAGTCTCTTCCGCAGCCGTCTCTTTTTCGGAGGTGGTCTTCTCCTCCGAGGGACGCTCGGGACCTACGTCGCTAAGGACGATTCGATCGGCGGACAACTGGGCGAACCAGCCTACCCGACTGACGGACGTCTGAATGGGAAGTCGCGCGAGCGCGAGCATGAGACTGAGGCTCGCCACCAGTCCCAGCATGATCCGGACCGGATACGCATCGAGGACTGAGGGCTCGGCCGAACGGGAACGAGAACCACCCATGGCATGAGATCAAAGAGGAAAAGAAGCCAATCCGTCACTCATTTTTACGAATAAATATCGAAAAGGTCCCGGAGGGAGGACGAGGGCAGGGGCTAGCGGTCCCTAGAAAATGGTAGCCTCCCTGTTCGCCTCTTTGAATCAAAATACCAGCGCCAGGTGTGGCATGCGTGCAGATTCGCAGTCCTCTCTCTTTTTCGATCCACGCCGATGTTTTCCGCTCTCGTTCTCGATGAGAAAGACGGTGAGATCCATGCCCGTGTCCGCCAACTTGAGGAAAACGACCTTCCTCCTGCGGGGCCGGAAGCGGTGCGCCTCGAGGTCCTGTACTCGAGCCTGAATTACAAAGATGGGCTGGCAGTAACGGGGAGCGGACAAGTGATCCGCGGGGACTATCCGATCGTGCCCGGCATCGATTTGGTGGGGCGCGTGCTTGACAGCGACCACGATGCGTTTGAAAAGGGCGATCTCGCTATCGGGACCGGCTGGCAGTTGGGGGAGGTGGCCTGGGGCGGGTACAGCCAGCGGGCGAAGGTGGAGGGCCGCAAGCTCGTACCGCTCCCGGAGGGCCTCTCGCCCGCGCAGGCCATGACGATTGGGACCGCCGGGTTCACCGCGATGCTCTCGGTCCTGGCGCTCGAGGAGCACGGCGTGGGGCCGGACGCCGAGGAGGTCGTGGTGACCGGGGCGTCGGGAGGTGCGGGAAGTATCGCCATCGCACTGCTCAGCACTCTCGGGTACACCGCCGTTGCCTCCACGGGCAGTGAGGAGACCCACGAGTACCTCCGGGCGCTCGGCGCGGACCGCATCGTACACCGCCGCGAGTTCGAGGACGGTCCGGCCCGGCCCATGGAATCGGGCACTTGGGCGGGGGCCATCGACGCGGTGGGGGGGGACACGCTTGCTACGCTCATCGCCCAACTGCAACGTCACGGGAGCGTGGCGTCGTTCGGCAACGCGGGGGGGCACGAGCTCCACACGACGGTGCTCCCCTTCATCCTGCGCGGGGTCAACCTGCTGGGCATCGACTCGAACACGTGCCCGAACGACCGCCGCCGGACGGCTTGGCATCGGCTCGCGGACGCGCTCACCGACGATCACTTTGAACGCCTTCGGACGCGCACAATCGCGCTCGACGACATTCCAGCGGCAAGCCGTGCGATTTTGGACGGGCAGGTGCGGGGCCGCATTCTGGTCGACGTGCAGGCGTAAGCGTCGTAAGTTAAGCGTTGTGCGTCGGGCGTTTTGCGCTGGGCACTGAGAGTTGTGCGGGAAATGTTCGTTCCGTCTCCGGTCCTGGGATGAAGGGCCCGGCCGTTCCAACGGGAAAGGAATCCCATCTGAGACCTGAATCGAGCGGTTATTTATTCCGTACAGAGTCCTCCCTTCTACGAAGGGCATCCGCACTCCCCTCCGTATCTTTTCCCGGCAGTAGACGCGACTCGACCGTATGACGAGGTCCATCTGGCACACGGCTCACCGCGAGCAGCAGGCGGCTTACGACGTGATCGTCGTCGGGGGCGGCATCGTGGGCTGTTCGACGGCGTATTGGCTCCGCCGCCAGCAGCCGTCCCTGGGCGTAGCCCTCCTGGAGGCCCGCACCCTGGGCGCGGGGGCCAGTGGCCGCAACGCGGGATTCATCCTGCAGGGCACCCACACAGACTACCGCTCGGACATGGACCGGTACGGGGAGCGGACGGCGCGTCGGCTGTGGAACTTTACGCAGGCGAACCGGGACCTTCTGGCGAAAGAGCTGCGGGGGACGGCCTTCGAGTGGTGCTCGAAGGGGAGCCTCACCGCCGCGGGTGGGGCCGACGAGAATCAGCGCCTGCGGGCCAGCCTGTCGCATCTCCGGGCGGCGGGCGCCCCGGTCGTCTACCTCGACGCAGAGGAAGCCAACGCTCGGGTCCACGCGTCTGGGTTCCACGGCGGACTGTTCGTGACCACGGGGGCCGTCGTGAATCCGCTGCGGCTCGTTCGCCACCTCGCCGCCGAGAGCGAGGCCAACGTGCACACCCAGCATTCTGTCGAGCGCGTCCACTGGGGAGACCGGGGCGTCGTACTCGACACGCCCGATCAGCGCTTCCGCACCGAGCGCGTCGTGCTGGCCCTCGGACCGTCGCTGCCGGACCTCGT
>CAZMDV010000336.1:0-3469 GCA_964564875.1 uncultured Salinivenus sp. | reverse complement strand
CAGCGAGGGCCAAAGGGTCATGCTGCTTGCAGCACGAGTACTCGCCGGGGTGGCCGCAGAGCGTCCGCCAAACAGCCTCTCAAGGGGTCATCTTGGGGTCATGAAGGGCTCGTCATTCTGAGGGAGCCGCTAGGCAACCGAAGCGCCCTGAGCGCAGCGAAGAAGTAATTTCAGACTGAATCTGGCGTTTTCGCCGCATTTGGGGAGAGCTTTCGGCTCCGCTCAAGATGACCCTATTGCAAAGGGAATTGCTTGAAGCTGCACTATCCCTCCGTGCACGGCAATCGCGTCTTGGCCTGGGGCCTGAGATTGCCCCAATTCAGGGCGGTACGTTCGTGCCCGCGCCCGTCGGGGTGTTTCGTTGATCAGAGGCGCTCGATCCTCCATCCCGACAAGGAAATTCTTAGGCAGACACGCAGAAATACGTTCATCCGAGCGTCATTCTGAGCGACCGGCGCCCGGAGGGGGGAGCGAGTCGAAGGGGCCCGCAGGGTCGTCCCCTGGGACTCTCTCTGACCCTGGCAAAACACCTCGTTCGGAGAAATGAGGGACGAAAAATGGCTTCTGTCAACTGTCGAAAGGATTCCCCCAGGAGCACTTCCCCCCCACTGGCGTTCGGTAGAGGCGCCATCGCCTGGCACCCCGCGCTTTCGTCTCTTTCACAACACCCCTGACACAGATCTGAGACACACGTGAGACACCGCCCTGGGATTTTGCTCCGGGGGGAAGCCTCACGCCCCGCCCCACACCCGGCTCTCGCGCCAATGCCTCAGGGTATTGTAGGCATCCTGTGAATCGTTGGCGGTCCGCAGGGTCCGGAACGCGAATTGTTCATCTGTAAGGTGCTGCAGTCACGCAAAACCAATTCTCCCACGGCTCGACAACGGGGATTGAAGAGCTCGACTGCCCCGAACCAGACACTCGATGTGCCGGCTCCAACACCGCACGTCGTCTCAGTCGCCACGACACCGTTTGCACCATCAATTCCTACGACCCATGGATATCTCACGATTTCGACTCCTCCCTCTCATTCTCGCCGTGATCGTAGCGGTTGCCGTCGTCGGCTGCGACTCGACAGGCCCCTCCACCAGCGGCGGCGAGGTGGCGGTGAGCTTCTCCACTACCTCCTCGTCGGTCCAATCGACCCCCTCGCTCGCCAAAGCCGACTCCGATTCCCTGGTGGTCTCGGGCTCAAACGGCAGATTGCAGATCACCGACATTCGGCTGATCGTCGACAAGGTGAAGCTGAAGCAAGATACGGACGACACGAATGAGGACGGCACAGAAATCGAGATCGAGCGGGAAGTTGAGGTCGAACGACCCCGTTTCTTGGACCTTCCTCTTCGGGAATCTGAGGTCTCGCCCGTCGCGGCCGGGGAGGTGCCCGAGGGAACCTACAACGAGTTTGAGTTTGAGGTCGACGACCTCGACGATGACGAGGGAAACGCCCAAGAGCTGCTGTCGGACATCCGTAACGAAGAAGGATTTCCGAACTGGCCGGAAGACGCAAGCATGCTTGTTGTCGGCACGTTTACCCCCACTGAGGGTACACCGACCTCCTTCAACACATACTTCGAGGCCGAAATCGAAATAGAGCAGATGCTGACCCCTCCTATCGAGGTGAACAGCGAGAGCTTCTCTCGCGAACTCGTCGTGCGGCTCGATCCGGCGCGGTGGTTTGAGCGCAGCAACGGCACCATCGAGGATCTCTCCCAGTTCGACTACGATGAGACCGAGACGGTCAGGGAGCTTGAGGCCGAGTTCGAGGAGGGCGTCGCCGAGATCGAGTACGACGACTGAAGACGCCAGCCTCGCGCGATCTCCCTTTCGACGATCTCCCCGCCCGGGCAGAGCACACGCTCAGTCCGGGCGGAGGTGTTTTAGCAGCCGGAGTGCCGCCCTGTCGACCGTCTCCGAGGGGAGGGACGCGCTCACTAGCACCACCACGCCCTGCCGGGGGGCCCGATTGAGGGCGACGGGACACGGGGCAGTCCGGCCCGGTGCGTGGCCAGGTGAGCGAGGGTCATCGGCGCGTCGCCGGCCGAGTCGGCCCGCGTCACCGTTACCGAGTCCGGGAGAAGGTTGGTCACTGGCGTGTGAGGACGGGGTCGATCCCGCTCGATCCGCTCGGCCAGAAGCAAGCCGGCGAAGGTCTTTGTGACCGAGCCGATCTCGAAGATCGTCTGGACGGTAGGCATCGTGCCGGCGGTGTCGACGGCATCGAAGGTGTGGACCGACGTCTCGTCGTCGTGCAGAGGCCCAATGACGGCGCCGCCGGGATGGCCGTTCGCAAGTGCATGGCCGATCGACCCACGCCCGACGGGTCGGGCTGAGCCTCCGCGGACGCGACGCACAGCATGGCGACCAGGTAGATGCCCCCGATGAGACGGAGAACGGCCCCCGTGACCGGAATTGGACGCTGCCGATCCTCCGCTGCACGTGGGACGGTAGTCCGTGGGGGAGACGCCTCCGCCCTGCTACTTGCAAGGCTCATCGCTCTTGGATCCAGGTGATAAGGGCGTCGAGAGGGGCGTCTGCCGTTGTGGAGGTTCCTGCCTCCCGGAAGAGGTGATCAACGTCGTCGTACACCTCGACGGTTGCGTCGTCCGCTCGCTCAATGCGACGCCAGGCGTTGATCGTTCGCTGGAGGGTCTGGGCCGGGTAATTTTGGTCGGCACGGCCCTGCTGGGCGAGGAGGGGCGGCTCCAGCGCCGCCGCGACGCTGTCCATCTTCTGGCTATGGCGGATCCACTGGCGCCAAAAGGTCGTCCCCGCCCCACAGATGAGCCCGTCCGCGACCGGTTGGCCCGCCCGGAGCGAGTCGAACTGTGCACGGGCGCCGTCGGCCGTGCAGTTCGGGCCGCCCCCACCGGCCTCCAGCTGGGCCACGAAAAGGGAATCGATGGCGAAGGCCGACCCCGCGAGCGACGCGATGCCCACCACGCCGTCGAGTCGGGTGGCGGCCGCGGGGGCCACGTTGCCGCCCTGACTGTGGCCCACGAATACAATCCGGCTCGCGTCCACCTCCGGCCGATTCCGGAGAAGAGTGCCCGCCGCAACGGCATCCCGCACGAAGTCGAGGACGGTGATGGCGCGCGGATCGGCCTGCGCGGCCTCAGGCTGGGTGGTGCGCTTGTCGTAGCGGAGCACCGCGAGGCCGTGGCGCGCCATCCGCTCCGCCCAACGCTTATAGATCGGCGGCAGGCCCGTCCCCGGACTCCGGCCGTCCCGATCCAGGGGACCGGAGCCGTGCACCACCACGACGCCCGGCACCGACGCGCTCGTGTCGGGCACGAGGAGGGTGCCCGGCAGCCCGAGGGTGTCGCCCTGTACGGTGACGGATGTCGAGGTAAAGGGCGGTCGGTCTTGGTCGGACTCGCCACCGGACGACCCGCCGGTATCGCATCCCAGCACGACGACGGCCACGGCCACGCTCCACAGACAGCGCACGAGGAGAGCGCGGGGCCGG
>CAZMDV010000335.1:0-3474 GCA_964564875.1 uncultured Salinivenus sp. | reverse complement strand
GTACCATAGGTTTTGGAAGTGAAGAGCGGGGACCTTCACTGAGGCACGATTCTGATCCGGACTGCTCCCTCGAATCCTTCGACGTCATCGACGCCTGCAAACATGCAATACCTTATCACTGGTGGGGCCGGATTTATCGGCAGTCATCTGACCGACCGGCTCATCGAACAGGGCCATCACGTGCACGTGTTCGACAATCTCTCCACCGGACGGCTCGACAACGTCCGCCACTGGGTCGACCACAACCGATTCACGCTTACCATCAGTAGCGTGCTGAACGAGCACACTCTCGGGCAGTGCATCGCCGAGTGTGATCGGGTTGTGCACCTTGCGGCGGCCGTCGGCGTGGAGCGCATCATGGACCGGCCCGTCGACACGATCCTGACGAACGTGCGGGGCACAGAAAACGTGTTGCAGCTGGCCCGTCATCACGACACAAAGACGCTCGTGGCCTCGACCTCCGAAGTGTACGGAAAGGCGATGAGCAAGAACGGGGGTGGGCCCTCGCTTGGGGAGACGGACGATCTCACGATCGGGGCGACGACGAAGCGGCGGTGGGCCTACGCGTGCTCGAAGGCGATGGACGAATTTTTGGCCCAGGCGTACCACGATGAGCACGATCTTCCGGTTCTCTGCGTCCGCTTTTTCAACACCGTTGGCCCGCGTCAATCGGGCAACTACGGGATGGTCGTGCCCAGCTTCGTGGAGCGGGCCGTTGCTGGGGAACCCCTTGAGGTGCATGGGGACGGGACGCAGACCCGGTGTTTTGTGCATGTGGCCGACGCGGTGCGGGCCACGGTGGAGCTTTTGGAAACCCCGGCCGCCGAGGGGGAAGTGTTCAACGTAGGCCGTCCGGAGGAAATCTCAATCCGTGAGCTCGCCGAGCGGGTCTGTTCCCTCGTCGATGCCGACGCCGACATTACCCACGTCCCGCATGAGGAGGTCTACGGGGAGGGCTTTGAGGACATGCAGCGGCGCGTGCCGGACCTGTCGAAGCTGGAGGCCACGATTGGGTACGAGCCGGAGTATTCGATGGACGAGATCCTGCAGGATGTCATCGACGACGTGAAGACCCGTCAGCCAGACGTTGCCGCTTCCCCGGAACGGGTGAACGGTTCTGTGTAAATCGAGGACCGTAAGGTTCACTGGCACCGCACTCGTACTCGATCCCTTTCTTTGCGCTATGATTCTGGCCACAACTATTCTCCAGGCGTCCACGTCCTTCCAGGCCAACGCACCAGCGGGGACGGGGCTTGAGTGGCTCACTATTGGATCGGTCCTGGTTCCCGCCATCCTTCTCGTGTTCCTCGTCTATTGGGGCGCTCAGGAAACTGTCTGACATACCATTCGCGGAGGATCGATGTACACGTCCCCATCCTATGAGCCGAGGAGCAGATCGTCCCAACACTCCGATCTTCACCCGCAAAAGCATACGGAAGGATGACCGGCCGGTCGCTCCCCGTTCACAGGTAAGGAAAGACGTGCACGGTGGATTGCCGCATTTGGTATGACACAAGTGGGCTTCCCTGGGCGGTCGAGGAGTCGAGCCGTTCCTGATCCGTCGTCTGGGCGGTCTCGCCGAAGGGGCTCTCTCGAGACGCGCCGGCATTTTCAGACTGAGGCGATAGGATTTGAGAGGGAAGGACGCGGGAGGGACTCGTCCGGAAAGAGCCCTCCTCGTGGGTCGGAGGCGGACGGATGAGTCCAGCGCTTACCAGCCGTTCAACACGAAAAAGCCCGTACCGGGCTGCGGCACGGGCCGTTCGCAGTTAGGGGGCAGTCTTCGCTTGCTTCCTCTGCCTCGAATCCTCCAGTCCGGGCAGGAAGAGGGGGTCGGCGACGCAGTCGCTACACCGTGCGGAGTGAGTGACAACGTCCGTCGACCCATTCGTTACAGGTCGTCGCACTCGTTCTCAAGATAGTGGTTCGCACGGGCCTCGTAGTCGCCGTAGGCGGCGTTCTCGAAGGTCTCACAGGCGGACGCCTTATTCCCGAGATCCATCTGCGACTCGGCGATGACAAAGTAATACTTCGCAGCGTCACTGCGGCTCCCCTGGTGCATGTCGAGCCCTTCGCGCGCCACCTGAATGGCCTGCTGAAACTGACCTTTCTCGGAGAGGGCGGTGGCGCGGTAGAACATGGCCTTGGCGTTCGGATCGACATACTCGCGCATCTGATCGAGCGCGTCCAGTGCGGTATTGATCTGTTCGGCTGAGGGATTATCGCCCTGCAGCGCCTTGGAGGCCTTGGCCAAAAACTCGTCCCGAATGCGCTCGGTAGCGAGGCCCGCCACCCGGGTGTTGCCGGTTTCATTGCCGATCTCGATCGCCTTCTGGAGCGACTGCAGGCCCTTCTCGGTATCGTCTACGCCGAGGAGAGCAAGACCCTGGTTGTAGTGCACGGTAGGGTCATCGTCTACGTACTCCATCACTTTTTCGTAGTAGGCCAGTGCCTGTTCGTAGTTTTCTTGCTTGTTGGCATTGGTTCCCGCCTGCTTCAGGCTCTTGACGAGGAAGTTCTCTGACATCTGAACTGCTTGCTCCCACTCTACCTCACGGGCCATGGTCAAGGCTTCCTCAAAGATTTCGGAGGCCTTTCCATAATCTCCTGATTGGGCTGCCTTCTTCCCTTTATTGAACATCTGCTGGACCTGCTTCTTCTTTTTAATCGTCTCCTGGTTGGCACTGCTTGAGCCATCCTGAGCAAAGACAGAGGCTGCAGTGAACTGCAGACCGAAGACGCAAGCGAGAACTACGATCATCCAGCGGTTCGCGAGTAGACGCTGGGGCCGAGGAGTATTCATGGCTGGGGGAACTAATTGCGGGGAAAACGGGAAGCCTCCGATTACAAACGCTTCTAACGTAGGATCGCTCTGCTTTTTTGTTTCCGGAACGCTATCGCGCGCCGTCTCTGAGGGAACCTCGAAGCAGTCCACGGCGCCCCAAAGACTCACCGTCGTCGTTCATCGGTGGCGACTTTGCGTCTTCAGCGCGCGACCACCGGCGCTTGACCTGTGGGCTGCTTCTGCATCGGGCTGAGAAGAGTGCAACGTCTGTGCCGCGCGAGGAGGCAACGCCGAGACGTACGTTTTGTGAGGGAGGATGGGAGGGAGGGTCGGAGAGCGCTTTCCCTGATTTCGGGGGCTGAACCCGCCTTCTGCCCCTCAGGAGCGCTCGCGAAGGGACCAAATACGAAAATAAAGGAACAGGAGTCCCAAACGAACGAGGGCCCACGGTTCGTAGTGGGCAGTGCGCAGCGTCGTCTAGAATCTGACACACCAGGCCGGGGCATGTTCGGAGGCGCGCGTTCTCCGTTTGGCCCGAAAGCGGAGGGCGCTCGCACTGAAATCTTGACTCAGGGAAGGACGTTCGGTCGCCTCAGGCCTACTGGAAAAGAGGGAGGAAGGGAGCCCAGGAGCGCGAGCGGGAGACCATTCTGTCTAGAAAACCTCAGGGTAGGTCCCCTTCTACTAGT
>CAZMDV010000334.1:0-3495 GCA_964564875.1 uncultured Salinivenus sp. | reverse complement strand
TGAGATCTTTTTCGGGGAGGTCTGTGATCTCCACGATGGGAGAGGATGACGATCTTGGGGAGTCGCGAGAATCTCCTCGCTCACCAATACTGGCAGGAGGACCATGCGCGTCACACGTACAAAAGCATCGCTTCTAGGGCTCGCCCTCGCGGCGTTCATGGGAACCGGCGTCCTCGTCGGGGCCTCGATGCCCGACGACGATCTGTTCGAGCTTCGGAAGAGCCTCCGTATCTTTGGGGCAGTCTACGAAAAGGTCGTGACCGGGTACGTCGAGCCGGTGGACCCGAGCCACCTGATGCGGGTGGGCGTCGACGCCATGCTGAACGAACTCGATCCCTACACCTCGTTCATCGACGAGTCGAAGAGCACGCAGCTTAGCATCATCACCGAGGGGCAGTACGGAGGCGTGGGACTCGAGGTGGGCCGCCGGGGCGGAAAGATCACGGTGGTGTCGCCGGTCGCCGGTGCTAGTGGGTACAGGCAGGGCGTGCGGACCGGCGACGTGATCACCGAGGTGGCGGGGCAGTCGACGAACACCCTGTCGCTGGACGACGTAGAGACGCTGCTCCGCGGCGAGCCCGGCACCACCGTTCGCCTCACCGTGGAACGGGAAGGCGCGTCGACGGCCCTCACCTTTACTCTGACCCGCGAGCAGGTGGAGGTGCCGGACGTCACGTACGCGGGACGGGTTGGGGAGGACGACACGTTCGGGTACGTGAAGCTGGAACGTTTCACCCGCGACGCGCCCGAGGCCGTCGAGTCGGCCCTGCGGGACCTCCAGGATGAGGGCTCGCTCCAGGGCGTCGTGCTCGATCTGCGCGGCAATCCGGGCGGCCTGCTCCGCGCGGCCGTGCACGTCACTGAGCTGTTCGTGCCGAAGGGCCTAGTCGTCGTCTCGACCCGGGGGCGCCAGGAGGAGACCGGAAATACGTACACGAGCGGCCGGGTCCCGCTCCTTCCTGACGTGCCGCTCGTCGTGCTCGTGAACGGCCAAAGCGCCTCGGCGAGTGAAATTGTGGCGGGGGCAATTCAGGACCACGACCGGGGCGTGGTGATGGGCACAACGACCTACGGCAAGGGGCTCGTGCAGAAAGTCCGGTCGCTGCCCCACAACACGGCGCTCAAGCTCACGACGGCCCAGTACCACACCCCGAGTGGCCGCACCATCCAGGCCCTGAAGGCGCCGGCCCGGGACACCGGCGCGACCCAGCCGGAGAGCCGGATCCACGAGACGACCCACGGACGCACGGTCCGCGACGGCGACGGCATTCGGCCCGACGTTCAGGTGTCGGCGCCGTCCCCGAGCGCATTGGAGAGCGCCCTGACCCAGCGGGCCGCCTTCTTCCGATACGCCAATCACTACGCCGCCACCCACGACACGCTCGCCGCCGACTTTTCGGTCGACGACGCAGAGCTGCAGGCGTTTCGGGACTGGCTCGACCGCAAGGGGCTCCGGTATCCCACCCAGGCGGAGCGCCTGATCGACTCGCTCCGGGCTCAGGTTGAGGCTCACGGCTACGAGGACGCGCAGGACGAGGCGGGGGCGCTCCGCAAAGCGTTGCAGGAGGCGAAGGCGGCAGCATTTGCCCGCCACGCGTCGGACCTACAGCGACACCTGAAGGGGGAGATCTTATCCCGCTACGTCCGCGCCGACCGTCGGGTAGCCGCGCTGCTGCCGGGGGACAAATACGTGACGGCGGCGACGACGCTGCTTCGAGACGCCGACCGGTACGAGCGGCTCCTGACGCCGACGGACGAGCAGTGAAGGGCGATGGAGACGAGGCGCAGAGAGACGAAAGGAAAGGGCCGAAGTGACCGACGGTCGCACAGCGAAGATTGATGACGATATTTCAGGCCGTTCTGTTGGGCGTGGCGGGGCTCGGGGCCGGGGTGATCGCGGGTCTCGTGGGCGTTGGCGGCGGGATCGTTTTCACGCCGGTCTTGTTCGCCGTGTACGGCGTGCTGGACGTGCCGCCGGGCGTGCGCACGCCACTGACAGTGGGCACGGGGCTCTTTTGCACAGGCTTGGCGGCAGGCACGAGTGCGGTGCACCACTATCGGCGGGGGGCCGTGATGCCCCGAATGGCCCTGGGGGTGGGCCTTGCGAGTGTGGGGGCAGTCGGGGTCGTGTCCGGGGTTGTGGTCACGCGGCCGTGGTACGACGCGGCCCTCTTCCAACTCCTCTTCGCGGCGGTGCTGCTCGTTGTGGTCGTCCGGATGGTGCGGGGTCGCGCGGCGGTGCTGTCCGGCCCCAACGACGAGCCGGACCACTGGGGCTTCTGGCTGGGTGCCGGCACGGCGGCGGGCACCGTGGCGGCCGCCGTGGGCGTGGGCGGCGGCGTGGTGCTCGTGCCCGCCTACCACCGCTGGCTCCGTCTCCCCATGCACCGTGCCGTGGGCACCTCCAGCGCCACCATCATCCTGATCTCGGGGCTCAGCACGATCGCGTACGTCGGGCTCGGTGCTGGCGTGGCCGGGCGGCCGGGCCTCGCCCTCGGCTATGTCGACGTGGGCACCGGCCTGCTGCTGGCCGGGCCGGCCGTGGTGGGGGCGCAGGGAGGCGCCGCGCTGGCGCACCGGTTCGAGACGACGAGGCTGCGATGGAGCTTCGCGTTGCTGGCCGTCGTGGTGGCGGGACGCCTGGTGTGGGGGGCGATCGGAGGGTAAGGGTGTCTGGGGGGCGTCTTTGGGTACGGGACGTTGGGTACAGGACGAGAATTCCCGCACGCCCCAACGCCCACACGCAGGGTCCCGGACCAATACCTGCCAGGTGCGGGACGCAATTTCGTTCTCTGAATGCCAATTTCGACGCTTGCATGTCTCTCTACCAACGCTTCTTCGCCCACACCCTTGCCTGGGGCGACGACGCCCAGCACCGCCTCTACGGCGAGCACAAGCGGCAGCTCTTTGCGGGCCTAGAGGGCACCGTCGTCGAAGTCGGACCAGGCACGGGCGTCAACCTGCCGTATCTGCCCGATCATCTCCGCTGGATCGGCCTCGAGCCGAATCCGCACATGCACGACTACATCCGGGAGCAGCTCGACGACCGCGCCCTCGATGCCACTCTCCGCACCGATCCTGCGCAAAATACCGGCCTGCCGGCCGACAGCGTCGACGCCATCATCAGTACGCTCGTCCTCTGCTCCGTGCCCGACGTTGCAGAGACCCTGGCCGAGCTGCGGCGCGTCCTGCGGCCCGGCGGGCGCCTCCTCTTCATCGAGCACGTCGCGGCCGAGCGGCACACGCCCCTCTGCTGGCTCCAGCGCGGCATCCGTCCCCTCTGGAAGGCCATCGCCGACGGCTGCCACCCCGACCGCAACACGGGCACCCAGCTCCGGCAAGCCGGGTTTGCGTCGGTAGAAATCGACCGCTTCTCCATCGGCATTCCGCCGGTGTCGCCCCACATCGTGGGTACGGCGACGAAGTGAGAATCGACCGTCGTGCCACGATCAAAGGCAGCCGAGCCTCCATCGCTCGACGAGGCTTTAATATATG
>CAZMDV010000333.1:0-3503 GCA_964564875.1 uncultured Salinivenus sp. | reverse complement strand
GCTTCTGTCAGGGAAAGGCCGCGCTGGTTGGTCAGAAGATCGAGCAGGTCGCGGGTGGCGAGTTCACAGGCTTTCTCAAGCGTCTTCGCGCTCGCGATCGTTTTGACGGCCTCTTCAGTCTCGACAATGGGCCGCCTGATCTCCGTCGACGGGTTTTTGACGACCGACACGGTCAGGTCGACTTCCACTGCGATTTCCGCGCCGGTTCCGCACATCTCCCCGTCGGCCATGGTGGCTTTCGCGTCCCCCATCGCCAGCATCGCCCCCTCCTGAAATACCGGAAAATAGGCGGTTGTGCCACCGGTCATATCCGTCGTGTCGAGATTGCCGCCGTGGTCGTGTGGGGTGAGCGTTGAGATCGTCTCGTCCGCGGTCGCGACCCCGATGGTGCCGACGACTGGCTCAATGGGGATCGAGGTACCCTCAAACTCGACGTGGCCGTCGGTGACCGGCGTCATCCGAGTCGCTGGATGCTCGATGTCCTCATGGTCCCGGAGAAGACCGAAGCCTGGCGCGGTGATTACGCGGCCCTGCTCCTCAGCGATACGGACCGCCTCAATCTCGACGGCGAGCACGTCCCCTGGCTCTGCCCCGTCCACGGCGATTGGCCCGGTCGCTGCGTTCACCTCCTCGGGAATCTCATCCAGGAGGTCTGCCTCGGTCTGGATGGCCCCTTCGAGACTGTCGGCCGTCTCGACCGTGAGGGCTTCCCCGTCGGCGGCCTCGTAAGCCGGGGTCATGGTTGGACTGAACGCGTATACGTGTCCATCTTTGTAGGAGACGACGTGTCGCGACATTGGGGAGGGAGTGGGTGGGGCGTGGTTGGTTGCGTCGGGGGTCGTGCTGCATTTCTCATAATCGGCATGCCGGTCATTGCCAGCACGCGCATCACCGTGGAGTCGATTCTGGAACGGCTGGCGGCGGACGAGAAACGTCCGGTTGCGATCGGTGGCGGTCTCCGTCCGTTCGTACCGACGTAACCACCGCGCAGAGGTTCGTCCAACCGCCCCACAACCTCAACCCTTTAGGGCGGCCTCGAACCGGTCGAGCTCCGTCTCGAGGCGCTCGCGCATCGGCTCAAGGCGTGGATCGTCGTGGTGCGTGGAGGCCTCCAGAACGGCCCGGTGAAACCACCGCTGCGCCTCGGCGTCGCCGCTGAGGACAGCGAAGATGTCCTCACCTGCCTCCAGACTCTGGGTAATCGACCACAGGTTGTGGATCTTGTCGGCCAGGCTGACGGCCACCGCTTCCGGGCGCCCCGTGCGGATGCCGTCCAGGTAGTCCTCTTTTCGGTCACGCCAGGGGCGCATCTGGGCGTCCTCGTCCAGCTTCTGCTCCGACACCTGTGCCACGAGGCGGGCCACCTCCGCCCCCACGGCGTCGCGGAGCTGCTTGCGCCGCAGGCGCTGCCCGTGCTGGTTCATGTCCTCGATTGCGTCGTGCAGGTACGCGGCGGCCACCACCGTCGCGCTCCACCCCGCCCGGTGCACGATCGACGCGACGGCGGCCAGGTGCGCAATTACCGGAATCTGAATCTCCTCGCCCTCCGGCACCTCGAAGGCAGGGTCGCGCCACACGCTCTTGCGGTAGGTGCCGTCGTGCCACTGCGCCGACAGCTCAATCGCATGCTCGATGAGCGGACTGAACAGCGCGTCCGAAGCGGGCAGGTCGTCCATGAGCAACGCTCAATGGTCTTGCTTTTGGTGATCGAACCCCTCTTCTACATCTACACTTCTACACGTCCACCCTTCCAGCCTCACAATTCCACGATCTGGTGCGCAGACGTGTCGGTACCAAGCGCGTGCCGCAGCTCGTCGAGCAGGTCGAGGCTGTACTTGTTCAGGTAGTACAGGACGTTGATGGTGCGCTCCTGCAGCGTGCCGTTCGGCCGGAGGTTCACGTGGGCCTTTTCGAGCTGGGCCCGCAGCTCGTCGTGCTTTCGCTTCTCGGCGCGGACGACCTTCTGCTTCAGCGCCTCCATCTCGTCGATGATGGCGGCCCGGGTTGCCTCCGTCGAGGAGCCGAGCGTCCGGTCGACGGTCTCTACCTCGGGCTTGAGGGCGTTGAGGGCCTGGTGGAGCTGCGGCATCGCCTCCGAAAAGACGGCGTCCACGTCGACCTCCATCGTGTCGACAACCACCTCCTGAAACAGCGTCTCCAGGTCCGCCCGGAAGTCGACCACCGAGAGGTTGTACTTGTCGAACACCTTCTGGACCTTCCCCTCCACCAGGGAGACGCTCGCCCGCGGATGGATGAGCGGCCTGTCGAGGCCCGCCCAGTCGTACACGTCGCCGTACTGGGCGAAATAGGAGACCTCCCCAGGCCCCGCCACGTACGCCGCCGTGGGCAGGAGGTGATCCTGCATGAGAGGCCGCAGGACGACGTTGGGGCTGAAGCGTTCGGGCTCGGTGTCGAGGCCATCGAGCAGGTCGGCCCGCGAGAACGTTCGGTCGGTGCCGCGAAGATGGAAGGCGCCGTCGTCGCCCAGGTCGATGGCCCGCCGGCTGTCGTCGCCGAGCCAGAACAGGTTGGTGGGGCGGGCCGTCACCTGCGCGTGGTAGCCCCGATCGCGGAGCGCATGGCTGGTGGCGTCGATTCGGGCGGCAGGCGTCTGCGGATCCTCGATCTCGCGGCGGAAAAGGGGACGGCTCAGCGCCTTCAGGCGCGCCTCGTCCGGGTTGATAAAGACGAGGCCGTCGTCCTCGAATAGCGAGCGCATCAGCCGGGTGAAGGCATCTTCGATCCGCGTGCCGGGCTGGTACGCGGCGCGCACCCGCTCCATCACGGCCGGCTTGAAGTCGGACGGCGGCAGGGCATCGTCGAGGCGATCGAGGACATCGTCGATCGCGTCGGTGAGGGCGAGCCGCCCGACGGCCCCCGGATTGTCCTCCACGCCGGGCTCGTAAGAGAGGGAGACGACCTCGTTGCGATGCAGAATATGCGCCGTGGCGATCTCTTCGAAGTCGTGGTCCTCCCCCTCCACCCAGAAGACCGGCACGACGAGGCGCCCGGTTTGCTCGGCCCACTCCTCGGCCAGCTGGAGGGTAGTGATGGTCTTGTAGATGGTGTAGAGCGGACCCGTAAAGAGCCCAACCTGCTGCCCCGTCACGACGGCGATGGTCTCCGGGTCCCGCAGGGCCTCGATGTGAGACTGAGTCGGCGCGTCCAGGCCCCAGCGCTCGTTCTGATCGAGGAGCACGTCGACCAGCGTATCGCGATCGGCGGGGCGCCGGGCCGCCGCGTCGGCCGCCTCGCGTCGGGCCGCAGGGTCCCGCCAGTCGCCCGCGTAGAAGTCCGCCACGGCGTCGAGATCGGTACAGTAGTCGACAAAGAGGTCCGGGAACGCGCCCAGATCGGCGGGCGACGTGCGGCGGCCGGCGGTGTGGGCAGGCGATGTCATGCAGAGAGCGTGTCGGCGTGTGCACGTATCGACGTTCGGGCGCCCCCGTTCACTCCCAAAACGTGGGGCATGGTCCGCGGGAAATAAAAAAGGCGAAGCCTTG
>CAZMDV010000332.1:0-3505 GCA_964564875.1 uncultured Salinivenus sp. | reverse complement strand
AGGGGAGCGACGCGGTGAGCCGGATCGTGGGCTACGACGGCACCCGGCCGCAGGGGGAGCGCTACGGCGACGCGTCGGTCCTCCGGCCGTGGCGGGGCTACTTTGCGCTCAACGCCGCGGACACCGTCGCCACCCTGCGCGTGCCGCCCCGCGAGGCGACGGCCTCGGAGACCTCTTCCCCGTCGACCGCAGCGACCCGCACCGGGGCCTCCACCGGGCGCTACCGCCTCCAGGCCATCACGCGGGTGCACCGGGAGTCGTCGCCCCTCATTGACCGCTCGGTCTGGATGGGATTCAAGGCGGGGGCCGAACGTGGGTTTGGGCCGGAGGACGTCGCGAAACCGCCCCTGGTCGGCCCTCACGTGCGGGCCGCAGTGAGCGCCGGCGATGCCCCGCCCCTGGCGCGCAGCTGGAAGCCCCGCCCCGAGGACGGGGCAAGGTGGGACCTTCGGCTCTCGCTCCGCTCCGGAACGCCCTACGCGACGGAACGAACCGCCACCGTTCGCCTCGCCGAGCGCGGAGACCGGCCGGAGGGCTTCCGGCGCTACGTCCTGGACCTGGACCGTGACCAGCGATTGCCGGTCACCAACGGAACGGTGAAGGTGGAGGGCCTCCGGAGCGACGCGCCGCGCCACCTGCGGGTCATCGTGGGGACGGAGGCCTTCGCCCAACGCGCCAGCGCGGAGGCGCCGCTGACGTTTGAGAAAACGAAGCTTCGCGTCAACGCCCCCAATCCATTCCGACGGTCGACCACCATTTCCTATCAGTTGGCCGAGGCGGAGGAGGTGACCATTCGCGTCTACGACGTACTCGGGCGGCGGGTCGGAACGCTGGTGGACGGGCGCCGCCAGGCAGGGGTGCACGAGGTTGCCTGGCAGGCCCACGGGAGGGCCAGCGGCGTGTACTTCTGCCGGATGGAGGCGGGAGATTACACGGCGACCCAGAAAATGACCCTCGTGAAGTAGAGGGATCGGCCCCCGGTCCGGACAGCGGACACGTCTTCAGGTTCCCCGGTCCGCGTCAGTCTGCCTGCTCCACCTCGTGTCCTTCGACCTCAGCGCGGAGGCGCAGCGGACGCAACCGGATCTGGCCTGCCATCCGGGGCCTGCCCGCGTAACTCCTTGCCGCAAGCCCCCGGAGCGGGGGACCGCCGCGAGCACGCGCCTCGAGCACATGCCGGAGCGCCACCCTCTCATGTCTTCGGGTGGGCGGGAACGCCCTGTAGAATGGCGTCGGGAGCCTCTGCGTTGAAATCGGCGGTGTTTGTTGGGACGCCGAGGATCGGCGTTTACGGCGCTGAGAGGAGCTTCCCGGCGTCCCGAAGGGCTCTGAGCGCGGACTCGTTGGGCGGAGCCGATGCTTCCATCCTGGGGCGGCCCTCTTGCTCTCCACCATCGAAGCTTGCGCCGCGCACTCCCCTCCCAACTGCTCCTTCGACGTCTGGCTTTCAATAGACTGCTTCCTCACGTTGAGCAGGGGACGCGAGCGATGAGCTGCCAGCCCATCGCTCACAGTGGAGACCACCCGGAGGCCTCCGCGTGCCCACGGGCCCCTCTCCCGCTGGCGTAGAGTGATCAGACGCGAACTCGGGCCATCGATCCACGCCCGCATGCTTCGAGGAATGTTCACACAAGAGATGGTCAAGTGGAGTCGAATCCTACGTGCCTAATAAACGCGAGCCTGAGGGGAAACGTCCCCGATGGGACATTCCCGATGCCCCAAAACCGATCCGCTCGCCATTCCCGTTAACCCTCCTCATCAATCCCCCTTCAGCCATGCGTAGCAAAAACCCGTCCGTAGAGACGCGATCTTCGCTAAACTTCCTTCGCAGACTATCCCTGATTATTCCGCTGGTCGGGGCATTTCTCGTGACGCTGGCCGGGTGCAGCGACAATCCGGTCGGCGGCGGCGACGGCCCGGAGCACGACCGAGCGCCTCCCGCCACGTTTCAGATCGAGGGCACCGTCGATCGCCAGACGGTCGACGGCAAGGAGGCCTGGGTTATCGAAAGCGTCGATGGGCAGACCTACCTGCCGGTCAACTTCAGGCCGGAGCGCCTGGAAGAAGGACTTCAAGTTCGCGTTGAGGCAAAGCCTCTCAAGCCCCAGCTGGTCGAGGACCGTCGGGAAGAGATCGACCGGAGGCTTCCGAGAGAGGAGGTCATCGCCGCCAACTCCGGCAACCTAATCAAGATCAAAAACATCGAGAGTCTGGACAGGAAGCCCTGGCCAGAAGCTAAGACCAATCAATTTTACCATGACCTCTCGCTGCGGCAAGATGCGAAGGGAATATAGCACACACGCAATCCGTGCGGAGCCCTGAGCCGCAGACCAACTGGAGCCGCTAAGTAGACACGAAAAAGAACCTTAGCAATGAGTCATTACAATGAGTCATTCCGAGCGCAGCGAAGCGGAGTCGAGGAATCTCTTGAAAGACGAGCAGAAGCGACCTTCAGGCCAGTATGTTCCCAAATCAGTGTTCTCGCTGGACCCAGAGAGATTCCCAGAGGATGACCCTGCGGGCCCCTTCGGCTCGCGCCTCCCTCCGGTCGTCGGTCACCCAGAATGACTCTCGAATAAACGGATTTCTGCTTGGGTCGCTTGGTCGCTCGGCGCTCGCCTGCCCGGGCCGAAAGGCCCGGAGAGGCGGGCGTTTCTGTATGGGTTCTCATGTTGGACACAGGGGGGTCTCAGACCCCGCGGGACGGGCCCATGCCCGTGCCCTGTGAGGGTGAAGTCTGTACGTCTCGCTGACGTTCGAAGAACATCGAAGAGACGAGCAGCTCTGACGCGAGTGCGTCTGTCAGGTTCAAACGATCAGGCAGCTTGTCAGGGCCGCGCAAGGTCAGTTCCGGCCAGGGTGGCGCCGCGACGGAGCTGGCAGAGCCGCCTGACAGGCCGAACGAATCGGGGGCCCCACGCGCAGACGACCTCTCTCGTCGGGTCAAACACGGTCGAGAACAGCAGGTCCTGCGCGTACTGCCGATCGGACACCTGCTCGAAGAGTTCGTTCGGCTTCTCCGCCGTGAAACCTCGGGTGGTCAAAACGGCGGCCCCGACATCGGACTCTCGTCCACACAGCGCTCAAAGAGACGGGACCGATCCCGGGAAAGGAACGGGGGAGGGGCAGACAAGTCGGCGCGCGCAACATGCCCGACACGCGCAAACCGTGGAAGGGGTGGTCTGTGAGGCACCTAGAACATACTATCCCCGCGGCTCAGCTGATCTAGGTCTGTGTCGCCGCCAGCCGGCCCATCAGGGCCCGAGCACCGGGGGCAGTCTACCCACCCGGTTCCCCCACACTCCCTACACGGCTGAAACTTGGCCTCGCCCTCAGGCCCAGTCGTTTTCTTCTCTCCAGCCCCATCGCACTCCTCACACGCGACCTGCCGGTGTCCGCTACACGTTGAGCAAAACTGCATCTTGAAGCTATGTATGCGGGTCGTTCGAAGCGTCTCGAAAGCCGTCCGGCGCTGCGGCCGAAATGGCCGTGCCACTCCTCATCA
>CAZMDV010000331.1:0-3539 GCA_964564875.1 uncultured Salinivenus sp. | reverse complement strand
TCCGGTGAGGCCTTTTGCGGCATGCCGCGGTGGAAACTGCATCAGTGTCGGATCTTCACGTCCGTCCGCTCGTCGTCCCGAAACTCCTTCACCCAAAAGAAGACGCCTCCCTCCACCCGGCAGTAGAAGTCGCGCCGCTCTTCGGAGCGAATGACGAGGTTGACCATTCCCTCCGGGGCCGGCCACTTTTCGACTTGGCGAATCTCCTTGATGGGGATGGGACGCCAGACAGAGCCTGTCCACCGCCATCCGGAGATGGCGAGCTGGTCTTCGTAGAGCTCCATCTCGCCGAGCCAGAGCGTACGTCGTCGCAGGGCCAGATCAGACTTGAGGCGTGGGGCCTCGTCGGAGCTCATGGCCAACGAATTGAGGCTCAACGGATGCTGCAGCCTGCCCCATGGGAGAGAAGGGCGATTGTTTCCAGCAGTGGGGAGGGCTGGGGGGGAAGGGGCGCCCCGGCCGGTCCCGCGTCGACTTGTCAGGTTGCCGCGGGGGTCGGTGCCTTCTCGTCCGGCCTGGCCTTGTCCAGATACTGTTCGAGCCGGTTGGTGTCCTCCGCGGCGTCGAGGCGATCCAGGATGCTGGCGACCGCCTCGTGGGGCGTCAGGTGAAACCGCTCCTCGCCGAGCAGGGCGTGCAGGCCCGAGCGGCGCACCGTCTCGCGGACCGGGCCGATAAGGCCAGTGAGGTGGAGCTCGATGCCGGTCTCCTCCAGCCGCTCGGCCACCGAAAAGAGCGCGTCGGTTGCCGTCGTATCAAGATCGTTGATGCTACTTCCGTCCATCACGACCGCCTGAACGGGGCGCTCCTCGTGCTCGCTCTTCCGCAGGATAAAAGTCTGAAGGTACTCGGCGTTGGCGAAGGAAAAAGCCGCGTCCACCCGCAGCACCATGATGTCCCTGAGCCGTGCGGCCTGCCCGAACCGGCTGCGGTCGCGGAAGCGGCGCGTGCCGGGGACGTGTCCGAGCTCCGCGACGTTGGGACGGCTCATGCGGAAGAGGACGGCGACGAGCGAGGCCCCGATGCCGATCAGAATGCCCTCCTGGATGCCGATCAGGAGCGTACAGGCGGCCGTGAAGAGGGCGATGTATCCGTCCCGGCGCCGGGCACGGAAGAGCTTACGGATCTCCCGCAGGTCGATCAGCCCAAAGCCGGACACGATGATGATCGCGGCCAGGGCCGGCAGGGGGAGGTAGTAGAAGAGGGGGGTTAGAACGAGAAGTGTCAGGGCAATGACACTGGCCGCAAACGCGTTGGCCAGCGGGCTTGCGGCACCGGCCTGGTCGTTGACCGCCGACCGCGAGAAGCTGCCCGAGGAGGGAATGCTCTGGAAAAGACTCCCGACGACATTGCCCGCCCCAATCCCGATGAGCTCCTGGTTGGGATCGATCGTGTAGCCGTGTCGCTTCGCAAAAATGCGGCCCAGCGAGATGTCTTTCATGAACTGCACCAGCGCCACGGTGACGGCGGCCGGAAGAAGCGCGTTCAGGTCCGACAGGCTGGCGGCCCACACCTCTGGGCTCGGGAGGCCCGTGGGGATCGAGCCGATCACCGCCACGCCCCGTTGGGCAAACCCGAAGAGCCAGCTCGCCACCGTGCCACCCACCACGACTACTAGCGGGCCCGGCACACGGGGGAGCCACTTCGACAGTCCGACCAAAAGGCCAATGCAGCCCAGCCCCACGCCGAGGGTCAGCAGATGCGTCTCGCCTGCGTGCTGGACGGCGTCCCAGAGCAACACATACACGTACTGGGAGCGGCGGAGGTCGATGCCGAGCAGATTGCCCAGCTGGCTGAACGCGATGATCAGGGCGGCGGCGGCGGTGAGGCCTGCAATGACCGGTCTAGAGAGCAGGCTGGCCATGAAGCCCAGCTTCATGAGGCCCATGGCGATCTGAATGAGGCCCACCATGGCCGTGAGCAGAATCGCGAGGGCCACGTAGCGCTCCGTGCCGCTCTGGGCCAGGGCCCCCACGCCGGCGCCCACGATCAGCATGTCGATGGCGACCGGCCCGATCGCCAGCTGCCGCGAGCTGCCAAACAGCGGGTACGTCAACAGAGGGACGAGGCCGGCGTAGAGGCCGTAGATGGGCGGCATGCCCGCAATGACGGCGTACGCCATCGCCTGCGGGATCAGCATGGCCCCGACCGTAAGGCCGGCC
Source organism: uncultured Salinivenus sp. (assembly GCA_964564875.1). Lineage (GTDB taxonomy): Bacteria > Bacteroidota > Rhodothermia > Rhodothermales > Salinibacteraceae > Salinibacter. The sequence continues at coordinate 1,377 of CAZMDV010000331.1, read as the reverse complement.
GTGGCGTCGCGACGGAGCGTCGCCGTGGTATAGGCGGGGCCCCACTGCAGAATCCGGAGGTGATTTTGAAGCCAAGTCCGCGCCTGTTGCCACATATCGAAGGGGCTGCGGGACGAGGGCTCTGTCCACGAGAACGACGGGGACTGACAGGGGGCGAATCCCCCCATCACAACGCGGAGAAAATCAAAGTGACGGTCGTTGATCCCCACCCAATGTGAAGTGAAGAAAAGATCCTAGGCTGGCGCTCCACCAACGCGGGACTTCCCGACACGAATAATGGGAGCGCAGGGGCGCGCCCAAACGGGTGCGCTCAAGAGCGAAGGGCCTCGTACACCGCTTCCCGGGGCATCTCACGGTCCGTCCACTGCCGGTAGCCGGCGGCCGCCTGCTCCACGAGCATGGTGAGTCCGCCTATTGTCTTGGCGCCCTGCACCGCGGCCGCCCGAAGAAGCCGAGTCTCTTCCGGGGTGTAAACGAGATCGTACACGACGTGCTCGGGCCCGAAGTCGTCGGCGTCCGGCCAGGGGGTTTGCTGCCGGTGGTTGGGCGTCATGCCCAGCGGGGTCGCGTTCACGACGAGGCGGCTCGCCCGAACGGAGAGCGCGGCCTCTTCGAACGTCGACACGCAGAGCGCGTCCGTCGTGTCGTAGTCGGAAAGGTCCTCGGCCAGGAGCGCCGCCTGCTTGGGCCGGCGGGCGACCACCATCAGGCGCTCGGGGGCGTATTCGGTGAGAAGGCCGTATACGACCGCCCGCGCCGCGCCCCCGGCCCCGAACACGAGCATGGGCGCCCCGTCGAGCGTATCCCCGACCTGGTCGTCCAGCGGTGTTAAGAATCCTTCGACATCCGTATTGTCGCCGCAGAGGCGATCGGGACTGTTCGCTCGCTCCTCACGAACGATGGTATTGACGGCCCCCACGGCCACGGCCCGCTCCGTCGTCGTGTCGAGGAAGGGCCGAATCGTTTCCTTGTGCGGGGCGGTCACGTTGGCCCCGAGGACGCCCAGCGCGCGGAGGCCCTCCACGGCAGCCTCGATGGAGGGGGGCTCCACGGGCGTGGCCGCGTACACGGCATTCACGCCCTGGGCCCGAAAGGCCGTGTTGTGGATCAGCGGCGAGAGGGAGTGCTCAACCGGATGGCCAAGCAGCGTGACCAGGCGGGTCGTCGCGTCAATCTGCACAGGGGCGAAGGCATCTGTTTGCTGGAGAGAGGAAAGCGGTTGGTCATCCGCAGTTCGTCGTCGGTGCGGCAGACCGGCCGTCTCCCACGACCTCCACGCAGGAGGAGGGCGACGCAGGACTACTGGACGACGCCCTCGCGCTCGCCCTTCCGGTACAGCTCGTAGAGCCGGTCGATGCCCGCCGGATTGCCGATGAT
>CAZMDV010000330.1:0-3540 GCA_964564875.1 uncultured Salinivenus sp. | reverse complement strand
GCCGAAGAAAAGGTACGCGAAGCCCTGAGCGAAGAGGGATTCGGTGTCCTCACGGAAATCGATGTGGCCGCAACCTTCAAGAAAAAGCTCGGCATTGACGATTACCGCCCCTACCGCATTCTCGGAGCCTGCAATCCGGAGATGGCGAACCAGGCCATCGAGGCCGAGCCCAACATCGGCGCGATGCTGCCCTGCAACGTGATTCTCCAACAGGACGGCGAGCAGACCACCGTCCACGCCGTCGATCCGGTCGCGTCCATGCAGGCGATCAACAATGAGGAGCTTGGGAGTGTCGCCACGGAAGTTCGAGGGCTTCTGCAGGATGTCATCGCCCGGCTGGAGTAGGAGGGCCCCGCGAGCCGGGTTCATTCGTTTCTGTTTCACGAGTTATCTCGTATGCATCATGCCGACCTACGTGTATCGCCGAGACGACGGCACAAAATTCAAGACGCAACAGCGAATCACCGAGGAGCCACTGGAGGAGTGTCCGGAGACCGGGCAGCCCGTTGAGCGCATCATAACCGGCCAAGCGAGTGTGATTCTCGACGGGGACACGAGCACGCCGTCTGAGGACGAGATGCCAACGTTCTCCTGTGCGGCTGGCCGTTGCGGCCGCTAATCGAAAATATGAATGTGTGGATGTCTGGATGGGGGGAGGAATCAACCTCCGCACATCCAATCGTCCACTTATTCGTTCTGGAATTCTCCTTCTTCCTTTGCTTCTTTCCAGCCGCCATGACAAAGCGAGACGCCATCTGTGACGCGGCGCTTAAGCTCTTCGCCGAGAAGGGCATCGAGGCCACCACCACCCGCGAGATTGCGGAGCAGGCCGGCGCCGCCGAGGGCACGCTCTACCGCCACTTCGACGGCAAGACCGACCTGGCCCGGTCGCTCTACCGCCGCTGCACGAACGAGCTTCAAGAGATGCTCGCAGGCGCCGACGAGGCCGCCTCGGCGCCGTCGGAACGCCTGGAAGCACTCGTCCGCAGCATCTTTGACTTCTACGCCACGAAGCCGGCGTCGTGCACGTATCTCCTGTCGGCCCGGGAGTCCGGCGCCGTGGGCTCCGACGACGGGACACCGCCGCCCATGCGGATGATCGCCGACGTGCTCGACGATGGCATGCGACAGGGCGTTTTTCCGGAGACCTCCGCGCCGCTGGTGGCGGGTTGGATTCTCGCCATGATCCAGCGCACCGTGCTTTTTCTGAAGGCCGGCACGCTCACGCTTGACCAACAGACGGCCATTGACCGCACTGTCAAGGCCGTGCGCAAGCTAGCCGAGACCACTGCCACCTAAAGCGACATTTCCGGCCGAGACGGCCTATTTTCCCGAACCGACTCGCCTCCCAAACCCCAGATGATCTCCATGATTGCTTCCGATGTGAGTGATCGTTCATTCATGCCGTTCCCGGTCGGCGTTCTCGGCATCCTGGTTCTTGCGTTGGGCCTGATTGGCACGGCCCCCCGGGCGGTGCAGGCCCAGGACACTCCGTCCGACCCCGCGCCCCTGCTGTCGCTGTCAGTGGAGGAGGCCCTGGAGCAGGCCCGCTCGAACAGCTTTCCCACCCGCACGGCCGACGCCGAGCAGGACGCAGCCAGGGCCCGCAAGCGACAGTCGCTTGGCGTCTTTCTGCCTCGCATCACCGCCACCGAGCGGGGCCTCGCGACAACCGACCCCGTCAACGCCTTCGGGTCGAAGCTGCGGCAGGAGCGCTTCACCCAGCAGGACCTTCAGCTGGACGCCTTGAACACGCCGGACCGCGTGGACCACTTCGCCACGCAGCTGGAGGTGGAGCAGCCCATTCTGAACTTGGACGGCATCTTCGAGCGACGCGCCGCGAGCGACGCCGCTCGGGCCGCCTCGCAGAAGGCCGAGCGGACCGATGCCCTCGTCACGTTCCGCGTCAAGAAGGGGTACTACGGCCTGCTGCTCGCCAAGCGCCGGGTGGGGGCCATCGAAACGGCCCTGGAGACGGCCCGGGCCAACCGGGACCAAGTGCAGGCCCTGTACGAGGAGGGCATCGTGAACGAGGCCGACCGCCTGGCCGCCGAGGTGCGCGTCTCTGAACTGGAAAGCCGCCGCACGGAGGTGCGGGCTAAGCGGGACAACGCCGCGGACCGGCTGCGTGTGCTCCTCGGCATTGACCGGCCGGTCCAGATTGAACCGACCGACTCGCTCCGTCAAGAAGAGGCGTCGGTGGGGCCGATCTCGCTGCCCGAGGTCAACCAGCGCCGCTCCGACATGCAGGCGCTGCGTGCCCGCGCCGACGCGGCCCGTGAGAAGAAGCGGTCGCGCTGGCTCGCCTTCCTGCCGACGCTGAACGCCCGCGGGACCAGCGGCTGGTACGATGATCGTCCCTTCGGCGGCGCTGGCCAAAGCTGGACCGCTGGGGTTTCGCTCAGTTGGAGCTTGTTCGATGGCTACCAGCAGATTGGGGCGGCCCAGGAGGCGGAGGCCAAGCTCCGACGGGCCGAAATCGCGCTGGAGCGGAAGAGCCTCGAAAACGAAGTCAAGATTGCCTCGGCCCGTCGCGACCTGCAGTCCGCCCGCGAGCGCATCCAGCAGGCGCGCCGGGCCGTGGAGCAGGCGGAGGAGAGCCTGCGCATCCGGACGAACCGGCACGAAGAAGGCCTCGCACAGACGACCGACCTTCTGCAGGCGGAGACCACCCTCGCCGAGCGTCGCCTCGCCTCCCTCCGGGCCCTCTATGAGCACAACGTCACCGTCTACCGCCTCGAACTGCTCACAGAACGGGCCCTGACCGAGTAGGCCCCGACGCTCGGTCCCGTTCTCCCATTTGCTCATTCACGACCGCTGATTACCATGACCATGCGTTTTGTGTTCGTCCCACTCGTTGCGTTTTCCGTCCTGATCGCAGGTTGCGGGGAGGAGTCCTCACCCACCCCGGCCGAACAGGAACCCGTCTCGGTGGAGACGGCCACCGCGACTGCCGCCCCGAGCGCCGAGGTCGGACGCTACCGGGGCACCATCCAGGGGCAGCGCCGCGTGCCGCTGTCCACGAAAATGATGGGCACCGTCAAGGCCCTGTCCGTGGAGGAGGGCGACCGCGTGCAGGCGGGCGAGACGCTGGTCCGCATTCGGAGCCAGAACGTGGAGGCCCAGCGCTCGCAGGTGCAGGCCCGCCTCCGGGAGGCCCGCGCCGCCCGCGACAACGCCGAGACGCAGTTTGAGCGCATCAAGTCCCTCCGCGAAAAGGACAGCGCGACCGAACAGGAATTTGACAACGCCCAGACCGCCTTCGAGCGCGCTCAGGCCAAGGTGGCGGCCCTGGAGGGCAAGCTCGCCGAGACAGAAGACATGCTCACCTACGCCACGATCGACGCGCCGATGGACGGCTACGTGGTCGAGAAACGAGCCGAGACGGGCGGCCTGGCCGCGCCCGGCCAGCCCCTGCTCGTCGTGGAGACAATCGACGCGATGAAGGCCGTCGTGCAGGTGCCGGCGCAGGCCATCAACCGGTTTTCGACCGGCGACAGCGTAACGGTCAACGTCGGCGCCGCGGGCGATCGGGTGCAG
>CAZMDV010000329.1:0-3553 GCA_964564875.1 uncultured Salinivenus sp. | reverse complement strand
ATCTGCCTCTCAGGGTGCCAGGTCGGCGTTACCATCTGTAGCATTGGGCCGGGCGTGGTCGGCGGGCCAGGGGTGACCCACCCCCACGGCACCCTACTTCCGGAGGGAGGCATTGGCACAGCGGCGGCCCTCGAGGACAAGTAGGTCGGTGGAGGAGTAACCGCACCTCTTTGGAGCGGGCACGTGGATTCCGGCCGAAAGTGTCGGCAGAACCGGTAGTCTCTGTCTCCTTTTACCCAGCTCGGCACACCAAACACTGCAACGTTAAAATGCCGAGTGTTCTGGGGTTACGAGAACATCGACTGTCGCCCGCCTGCCGACTTCGGTGTATTTTCGGGCCGACACGATGCGTTAAACGGAAGTCACGGGAGCGAGTCTCCTCGGAGCCAGGGAACGGGATGCCCCCGTACTGGGCCTCCACCGTCGCCAGGACGGAGGGCGAGGGGGACCGATTCAACGTTCGGCTGCCCCTGGAAGAGAACGAGACGAACGAATGAACCGGCCTTCCGCTGAGCAGATCGTTCCAACCGGACGGACCTATGATCCCGACATCGACTCATACTCGGCCTGCTGGGCCGGAACGATGTACTCGTTGAAGTACCAGCTCGTCACCTCCTCGAACGTGAGGTAAAAGCCGGTCCCGAGCGTAGCTACGAGAAGCACGAGAAGCGCAAGGTTCCGGCGCTTCCGGGACGGATCAATCGAACACTGGCTTTGCCGCCGGTAGTAGAGCCACGTTCCGCCGATCCCCACCAGCACCGCCACGCCGCGGAGGATCCAGGCCCCGAGTCCCGCTGAGCCATCCGGCGCGTAGAAGAGGTCGGCGAAGGAGATGGCGTAGATGCCCCCCATGAGGCCCACGGCAAAGAGGACGGCGGGCGCCACGCAGCAGATCATGCCGGCCAGGCCCACCGAGGCGGCCACCTTGAGGCCCCAGTCCCACAGGCTCGGGGGCGTCTCCTCGGCGCGGTCCTCCGTCGTCGCTGAACTCATAGCGTGGTGAGTGTTTTGCAGAATCGGACGCAGAGCGGCATGCTGCCCGCCGCCCCATGTTCGCGCTTTTTTGTGGGGTGTGGGCCGGGGCGTGTTACGGAGCGCCCTGTCAGGGTACCGCCTGCTCGTCACCGTCGGTCACGCGAAGGGCGTCGACGGGACACACGCCACAGGCCTCCTTCGGCCGCTCCGAGTCGGTGTCAGGCGTCTCGTCCTGGAAGCGCACGAGGTTCTGCTCGTCGATTTCGGAGATCTCGGCGGCGAGGCCCGTACAACTGCCCGACCCGATTCAGAGCGAGCGGTCGATCTCGACAATCAGGCCGCTGATTTCACGTACCACGAGGAACTGGTCTCAGCTGTGAGGGGGCCGTCCAGGCCTGTGAGTCGAAATCGGTGGTCGTTGCCGCCTTCCGGCATGACCGCGGACGACGGACCGCTGTCGGCCGTCCCGCGTCAGCTGAGGGACTGGAACGTGGACGGCAGGCCCTCGGAACTGGAGGATACGTCCGGATCGGGCCGACTCGACGCGTCCGACGGCGGGGCCTCGTCGGTACAGTACGACTCGAACGCCTCTACCAGGTCGGACGCAATCGCCTCAGCCTCGCGGCCCTCAATGTGCTTCCGCTCAATGATGTAAACCGGCTGGCCGTCCCGGAACAGGGCCATGAACGGAGACGACGGGGGAATCCCCGGCAGGTACGTCTCCCGGACGTGGTCGGTCGCCTCCAGGTCCTGGCCCGCAAACACCGTGACCATGCGGTCCGGCTGGGGCTCGGCCTCGGCGGCCCGGGCGACGGCCGGACGGGCGCTGCCCGCCGCACAGCCACAGACGGAGTTGATGACGAGAAGCAGGGTGTCGTCCTGCGCGGCCTCAAACGCCGTGTCGACCGCGTCGGCCGTCGTGAGTTCATCGACGCCGAGGCGCGTGAGCTCCTTGCGCATCGGCTCGACCATGGACTTGGGGTAGGGCATGGGAACAGGGAAGGTGCGTGTCGAAAAAGGATTGCGAAAAGGGGATGGCAATTTGAGCTCGTCGGTGTCTCTCGAACATACAGGACCGTTGACAACGTGCCCGGGCTGCTCACACGTCCCAGGTAAGAATGTCTTCCTCGGACTTTTCCTTCTCCTCCCACTCCTCGGCGTCCTCCGGGGGCTCTTTCACCTCCGTGATGTTGTAGCCGAGCTCGCGCCACTGATTGGCCAGGTGCTCGTTCCACTGCGTGTAGTGCTCCCACTCCTCGGGAAGCTGATCTTCCGGGTAGATCGCTTCCACGGGACAGACCGGCACGCAGGCGTTGCAGTCGATGCACTCGTCGGGCTGGATGGCGAGGAAGTTGGGCCCCTCGTAGAAGCAGTCGACGGGGCAGACCTCGACGCAATCCATGTACTTGCAGTTGATGCAGGGCTCGGCAACGACGTACGGCATTCGGGGCGGAAACAAGGAATCAGTCGACGACAGAGCTCAGCACGGGGCCTCCTGGGGGGGATGCCCGGGGGACCTGCAGTTGCAGAGTGCCTCAAGCCCATCCGCACCAACGACGAGGAGCCGGTTCCGGCCCTGTCCCGCCTCCAAGAGAACAGCTCTCGGGGCACAGTGCCGCAGACAGTCCAGAACCGAGGCCGGGGTGAGCTGAAAGCAGGACGAAAACCGCCGGAGCGTCCCCACGGCTTCTCCGTCTTCGGCGATGTAGAGTGGAGAGGCCGACATTGTCCTCCTCGAGGCAGGCCACGTCTTTCGGATACACTGTGGTAAGAAAGAAACTGGCCCCTTCTTTTCAACTTTTACGTGCTTCAAAGCTTTTTATTGACATTTTCTATACAAAACCGTATCTTCGCGAAGTGAGTACGGAGTCGGTCCGTTTTCTTCGCGATAGTTTCCCGACAGGTCTTCTGCTCATGCCGCACGCCGACCTTCTTCAGTCCGACACGAAGCGACGGCTCTTGGAGTTAATGAAGCGCCACGGGGAAATCACCCTTGACGACGCGATGGAGGTGATCGACCGGGCGCGGCCGACGCTGCGCGACCATCTGGACCAGATGGGCCGCGATGGGCTCGTGGCGCGACGATCCCAGAAGCAGGGGCGTGGGCGCCCGAGCATGTGCTACCGCATGACTCCGCTCGCCGAGCGGTTTTTTCCGCAGCGCGAGGGGACGGTCTTCGCCGAGTTCCTCCGCTACCTGAAGAAGCAGGGCCAGACGCAGTTGGTCGAGGATTTTTTTGAGTCGTTCTGGGACGCGCGACTGGAAGAGGTCGAGCGCCGACTGTCGACCTCTCTGCAGGCTGCCGACACGCGTCAGATCGTCGACGCCCTCACGGAGGTCCTCCGGGAGAAGGGGTTTATGCCCGAGGTTCGGGTTGAGGAGGACCGCGTCACCATCCGGGAGTGCAACTGTCCTTTCGCGGAGATCGTCAACGCCACGGACCTGCCCTGCTCCTCAGAGGCGTGCTTCTATGAGACGCTGTTTGAGCGGGTGGAGCGGACGCGCCACATGCCCGACGGGGACCCGGCATGTGCCTACGAGTTGCCGGTGCTTCAACAGTAGTGTCCGGGCTGCGACC
>CAZMDV010000328.1:0-3556 GCA_964564875.1 uncultured Salinivenus sp. | reverse complement strand
GCCAGAGGCCCGCGCCGGACATGATGAGGTTGGCAATCCACATCCCGAACCACGGTGGGAAGAAGCCGCGCTCCGACAGCTTCTCGCCCTGGACCAGCGTAATCCAGTAGAACATGAAGATCCCGAGGGCGATGGCGCCAATTGTGGCAAGTCCCCCTCGGCGGAGGGCTAGGCCCAACGGGGCTCCGACGAACATGAAGATGAAGCACGCGAGTGCAATCGAAAACTTTTTGTAGAGCTCAACTTGGTAGCTGCGGACCCGCTGGCTTTTCCACTTCGTGTCGCGCCGGGTATTCTGGATGGCGGACTGTACCCCTCGGGCCCTCTGGGTGGCGACGCTCACCACCGAGCGGCGACGGTCCGGGTCCAGCCTACCGAGGGCCAGGTGCGCAGATGGGTGCGTCGTGGGGAGGGGGGCAGAAGACACGGCTGAATCCGCCCTGGCCGTGTTGGACGAGTCCGGAAACAGGTCGCTGCGCACGCGCTTGTGCAGGCTGCGGTACTCCGATCGGCGCTGGGCCTTCAGGGAGTCGAGCGTCTCGAGGAGCTGCGGCGTGCGCATGGTCCGGGTGGACCGGGAGATCTCGCCCGGCTCGGACCGCCGGAAGACCGCGTTGGACAACGCAAATTGGAGGCGGTGGCGGTCGAAGGTGAGTCGTTCGTACCGTTCTTCCGAACTGTTCGCATCCGGGGGCAGTGGGCGGTGCATCACGCCGTTCCGGAGCATGAGGGTGAGGCGTGTGCCTCCGTCGTGCGACTCGATCACGCCGCGCTCGGCCTTGATGACGGCCTGCTGGCTTCGCCCCTGCGTGTAGTCGTAGATCGTGACGTCGATGAGCTTGTTGGTGCCCGACGGCCGGTCTTGGACGAGGATGCTGTAGTCCTCCACGCCGTCGTAGAAGACGCCCGGCTGGAGTTCGAAGCCGGGACGCTTGCTCCGGATGTCGCTCCAGAGCTGGCGGGCCCGGTGGTTGGCCTCCGGCAGCATCACGTTGTTGAAGTAGAGCATGCCCCCCATGAGGACCGTCGCTACCACCAAGGGGGGCCACACGAGTTGGCTGAAGGAGATGCCAGTGCTCTTGATGACGGTGTAGTACTTCGACTCGGCGAGTCCGCCGAAGGCCATGAGGGCGGCCAGCAGCACCGACATGGGCACCGCCAATACCACCATGTACGCGAGGTTGTAGGCAATAAGCTCGATGATGACGAGGATAGGAAGTCCCTTCCCCGCGATCTCGGGCAGCCACCGGATGAGAAACTGCATCAGCAGCAAAAACATGAGTGTGCCAAGCCACCCAAAGAAAGGGCCCGGCAGCCGACGCAGTATGACCCAGTGAAGACGACGCAGCATGAAGTCGCCGATTCATCCAGAAGGACCCCGCCCGAAGGAGCCGTGTAAACGCCGGGGGCAAATCGCATGTTCGGATGTGAAAGTGTGGCAGGGTGGACGGGTGAAGGTTTGGAGGCGCAGGGACGGGGAGCGCGGGAGACGGGTTGTCGGATCTTCGGGGGGAGACAGGAATTGAGAAGACCCGTTCAGTTGCCCTCCATTACACTCCGCGTCCCCGATGCAGGTCGAGCCGTTTACCTTCAATCCCTTCATGACGAACTGCTACCTCTGCCACGATCAGGGCGAAGCAGCGCTCATCGATGCGAGTTGCGACACCGAGGCGGAGTGCACAGCGGTAATGGACGTCATTGAGGAGCACGATCTCGACGTCCGTCACCTGCTACTCACGCACGCTCACGTGGACCACATCTTCGGGTGTCGGTTTTTTGAGGACCGGATCGACCAGCGGTTCAAGGCCCACGAGGCGGCCGTGCCCTTCATTGAGCGGGCCGACGAGCAGGCCACCGCCTTCGGGGTCGAGGTCGATCCGCCGTCCGTCCCCTCCACGCACCTCGCCGAGGGCAACGTCATTTCCTTCGGCGACGTCGCCCTTGAGATTCTGCACACGCCCGGCCATTCGCCCGACTCCATTTCCTTCGTCCATCGTCCGAGCAAGCAGGCCGTCACGGGGGATGTCCTTTTTCAAAACTCGATAGGCCGCACTCAGGGCCTTCCGCAGACGTCCCGAGCGCAGCTGTTGGAGTCGATCACTGAGAAGCTCCTCCCGCTCGGCGACGACTTTACGATCTATCCCGGCCACGGGCCCACGACGACCCTCGGCCAGGAGCGCGCGCAGAATCCATTCGTGCAGGAGGCGCTCCGGCAGTAGGATCACGCGCCGGCGGGGACAGCGGACTCGCGGATGCGCTCATAATAGTTCTCATAGAGGGGCACCACGCGGTCGATGTCGAACGTCTCGACCGCCCGCTGCCGGGCGGCCGCTGCCATGTCGTCGTGCAGCTCGTCGTCGGTCAGCAGTTTTTGGGTGCACGCGGTAAACTCCTCGATGTCGTCCAGCGGGCAGAGAAAGCCCGTCTCTCCGTGTACAATGAGTTCCGGCAGGCCGCCCACATCGGTCGCCACGACCGGCACCTCGCAGGCCATTGCTTCGAGCGCCGCAAGACCGAAGGTCTCCGAGCCGCTCGGCATCAGAAACACGTCGGCGATCGACAAAATCTCCTCGACTGGGTCCTGTTTGCCGAGGAAGCGCACGTCGTCGTAGACCCCGAGCTCTCGGGCCTTGCGCTCCGTCGGCACGCGGTCCGGGCCGTCGCCCACCAGCAGGAGCTTGACGTTCGAGGTGCCGTTCCGCAACCGATGAAAGACCTCGATGACCTGCTGGGTGTTCTTGACGGGGCGGAAGTTAGAAATGTGGACGATGACCTTCTCCCCGTTCGGACAAAGCGCCTGCTTGAAGTGCTCCTTGTCCTGCCGCACGAAGCGGTCCGTGTCAATGAAGTTCGGGATGACCTCAATGTCCTTGGACACCTCAAAGTGGTCGTAGGTCTCCTGACGAAGGTAGTTGGAGACGGCCGTGACGCCGTCGGATTCGTCGATTGACCACCTGACGACGGGGGCAAACGAAGGATCCTGACCGATGAGGGTGATGTCGGTGCCGTGGAGGGTAGTCACCACGGGAAGGTCCAGGTTCTCCGAGTTCAGAATCTGTTGGGCCATCACGGCGCTCGACGCGTGGGGCAGCGCGTAGTGCACGTGCAAGAGGTCGAGCCCCACGTGCTGGGCGATGTCCACCATCTTGCTGGTGAGCGAGAGGGTGTAGGGCGGGTAGTCGAAAAGCGGGTAGCTCTGAACGTTGACCTCGTGAAAAAAGATGTTGCCGGCAACGTGGGAGAGCCGAAACGGAAGGTCCGATGCGATAAAGTGAATTTCGTGTCCGCGCTCGGCGAGGGCTTTCCCGAGCTCCGTGGCAACCACCCCGCTGCCGCCGTAGGTGGGATAACACGTGATACCAACTTTCATGGGGAGGTAAGCGAAGGCTTTGAACGACAAAGGGTGGGAGGGAGGCGCTAAGTCTGCTGGAGACTCGTTGGCCGTACTCGTTTTTGCAAATGAGGTTGCAGGAGGTGAAGAGCAGACCGTTCGCTCCCGGGAACAGCTTGTAACAACCCCTGGAAGGGCCTCGCTCCCCATCCCGGGTCGGTCTAG
>CAZMDV010000327.1:0-3565 GCA_964564875.1 uncultured Salinivenus sp. | reverse complement strand
CACAGAACGTCACGCCGTGAGAAGCTGCTTGGCGGATTGTCTGAGGCCACCCCGGCGAGTACTCGTGCTGCAAGCAGCATGACCCTTTGGCCCTCGCTGCGCTCCCAGCGCAGCCCGTAGACGACTCGGTCGCCTCGCTCCCAGCGCTGCGACTTCGTGGATCTTGCGCAAAACGCCTTCTGCACTCACCCAGTAGCGCCGCTACAGGATTCGTTGACGAACCGATTCGTACACGGGCCCGGCGAGGTGCGACCTCAGCAATCACGTCCAGGGTGGCCCTCCACTTCAGCCACTCGTCGTCGTGGTTGCCATCCCTGGCACTGTCGCATTTTGGCATCTCCCGTGTCCGCGACGTCCGGCCCGGGAAGCGAGCGGATGGAAAGCGGTGCACGAAGCGCGTCCGGACTCCGCGATAGCTCCTTTGCTCTCTCTGGGACGAGGGGCGGAGCCCTTGGTGGCGCGCTCCCAAGATGCTTTCCAGGACCAGTACTGCTGGCCGCCATATGTGGGGGCCAGCGGGTCGCCTACTGGGGATTCTCAGGCGGCTGGAGGAACGTCCACAAGAGGTACATAACCCCAAAGCCCAGTGCAAATACGAGGATGAGGCCCCCGACAATACCCAGGAGACTGATGAGACCCATCACCATGGCAACAAGAATCGTTTGACGCAGAAGGGTGGAAGTGACTCCCACACTGACGAGCGATATTTGACGCTGAGCGCGACTCAACGCTGGAGACCCAACGCTCCTTCCTGCGGAGAAGTGTCTCCGAACTACTGTTCAGCGGGCGACTTTCCGGCTCCGTAACGCCTTCCCAAATGAACTGTCTTGGGGACGGCCGTCGCGACAGAGCAGCCCCCCGGCGTACAAGAACCTTCGTAGACGAATATTTGCCACCGCCTCCAGACCGCATCGTTCGGGCCAGTAGTCCGCCCGCCCGCAAGCCCCCGAATGTGCAGAAAACCGCGGTTCTCCATGGATTCGTCGACGAAAGCCGTGACGAGGAGGATCGTGAAGCGCAACCCAAGGGCACTTCGAGTCTCCACACTTGTCCCGACCGTCAATCCTGGTGACGCAGCGCGACGGGACGTGGAAGTGGGCAGGACCCCGAGCAGTCGTCGAGGTGCGGCGTGTCCCGGTTCGACTCGCAACCGCGGCCCTCACACGTCCACGGTCCGCACAGAGGGACGGGATGAGCTCTAGGTTTGCGCCCGTCGGCGCAGGAGCTCGCGGTCTACCTTCATTCGACCCCGGACCGCCGCGTCGGGGAGCTCGTGCACCGCGTCCGGGATCTTGAAGGACGGAAGAGTGTCTGCCAGGGAGGCCCGCCAGTCGTCCGGCACGGGTTCCGCCTCCGACCGGACGAAGGCGACGGGGCGTCGGCCGTATTCCTCGTCCGGGACCGGCACCACGACAGCCCGCTCGATGCCGCCGATCCGTTCGAGCGCCGCCTCGATCTGCTCCGGCTGGATGTTTTCGCCCCCGGACACGAACTGCCGATCTGCCCGGCCTTGCACGTGGAGCCGGCCCTGCGCGTCGAAGCGGCCCAGGTCCCCGGTCGGAAACCATCCGTTCACGCGGGGATCCCGGATCTGCTCCCCGTCGGCCAGACCGAGGCATAGGGTTCGGCCCGCCACGAGAATTTGCCCGTCGTCGTCGATCCGCACCCGGCGATGCGGCAGACGGCACCCGGCCGTCCGCAGGGCGGCAAGCGGAGCGCCGGGGGGCGTCGTGGTGATCTGCGAGGCCATCTCCGTGGAGCCGTAGCTCGTGTGCAGGGGCCAACCGCGGGCGTGTCCGCGACGCAGGAGTGCGCCCGGCAGCGGCCCGCCGCCCAGGAGGAGACCGCGGACGCGACGCGGCAGGGGGCCGTCCCGAACACCAAGCAGTCGGCGAAGCTGAGTGGCAACGAAAGAGGCGTGCGTGGCACCGCTTGCCTCCAGCGTGGTCGACAGTGAGGCATCCGGATCCGGAACGGCGACGGCCGCCCCGGCCAGCGCGCACCGCACGAGGATGGCGAGGCCCCCGACGTGGTACAGCGGCAGCGACAGGAGCCAGTGGTCGCCCGGGCGAAGGGGCAGGTTCGCGTTCGATCCCTTGGCGCTGTACAGATGATTCGCCCACGAGTGGAGGACGGCCGTCGGCGCGCCGGTGCTGCCGGACGTAAAGACCAAGGTGGCGGGACGATGGATGGGACGGGCGGTCGGCGTGGGCGTCCTCCCTCCCTCCTTCTCCGCCACCCGATCGGGAAGACGCGTGGGCAGGCCACCTCCCTCCTCTCCTAACGAGTCGGTGTCCCGGGTCACGAGGAACTCCGCCTCCATTCGCCGCGCCGTCCGCCGGGCCTTCTGGGCCGGGAGGCGCGTGCTCAGGGGCATCGCCACGTGGCCGCACCGCCACAGCGCCCATAGCAGGATCACAAACTCAGGCCCGCGGTGCAGGCGCAGTGCAACGCGACGTTCTTCGGGCAAACCGGCGTCCCCCAACCGGACACAGGTCGCCGCGATGGCCGCGTCGAGCTCTTCGTAGGTCCACCGTCGCCCTGAGGTCCAGAGCGCCAGTGTCCCAGGGCGGGCCTGGGCGTGGCAGTGAATGGGACACGAAGCGGCGGGACCAGCGGGCATGCGGGAGCGTCAGGACGAGACGGCATCAACGCGTTCGAGGCGGCCTTCGGCGACGGCCACCGGGGCGCCGACCACGGATTGGACGTCGATCGTCGGGCCGTCCATCGGGAGCGGCGGACGGAGCACGTCGGCCGCGAGGCGGTCGTACGTGGAGAGGCCCACGGGCGTGTCCGGACCAACGGCCGCCAGGGCGACGAGCATCTGAAGTCCGATCCCGGATTCATACGCACCACTGATGACGGAGGTCACGCCGTTTTCTCGGGCGCCCCGACTCCACGTCCGCGTCTTCTGAACACCCCCGAGGAGCGTCGGCTTGAGGACGACCGCGGACACGGGCGTGTCGCCGCGCAGGACCCTCGGCTCCACCTCGCGGGTCGTCTCGTCGAGCGCGACGGGCAGGGTGGTCCGCGTCGCCAACGTCGGAAGCTGCGACGGGTCGGCCAGGGGCTCCTCGACGTAGGCGATCGGCACGTCGCGGGTCGCCGCCGCAAACGCCTCAGCCTCCTCCAGGGACCAAGCACGGTTGGCGTCCGCCCGGAGGGCCACCGAATCGCCGAGGGTCCGGTGG
Source organism: uncultured Salinivenus sp. (assembly GCA_964564875.1). Taxonomy (GTDB): domain Bacteria; phylum Bacteroidota; class Rhodothermia; order Rhodothermales; family Salinibacteraceae; genus Salinibacter. Next base: position 374 of record CAZMDV010000327.1, on the reverse strand, counting down.
ATCGTCCGGATCTGTTCGGCGTCGTCCTCGACAGATCTCCGCCCCACCTTCACTTTGACGGCCCGGTAGCCCTGCTCGCGATACCGGACGGCCGGGCCGGGCCCGTCGTCGGGATGCGTAATGAGGGCGTTCAGGGCGACGGTCGATCGTGGAGGCCCCAGCACGGCGGGCAACGACGTGTCCCGCGCCGCCGCGAGGAGCATCACGACGGCACTCCCCGCGGCGAACCGAAGGGACGGTGGATCCTCCGGCCCCAACGGAAGCGCCACCAGCGATTGATCGAGGGCGGCCTCCCCGTCGGGGATCTCCGTTCCGGCCCACCGCGGCGCCGCCTCACGGGCACAGGCCACCACGCCCGACAGCGTCTCGTCGCT
>CAZMDV010000326.1:0-3567 GCA_964564875.1 uncultured Salinivenus sp. | reverse complement strand
TCCGGGATGGGATAATGGGGCATCAGAAGGTCCCCCATCGGAAGCTCAAAGTCGCACTTGTCGGCCACCTTGTTGGTGTTCACGAGCGCCTCGCGCTGAAACTCCTTCGGGATGCCGGTGAGCGCCTCCGCCATGCCCGCCGAGTCTTTCAGGTAAAACTCGTCGCTATCGAAGCGCATCCGGTCGGGGTCAGTGTAGTCGTCGCCCGTCTGCAGGCAGAGCAGGATGTCCTGCGCTTCGTGGTCCTGCTGGTCCACGTAATGAACGTCGTTGGTGGCCAGCACCTCCACGTCGTACTCCTTCGCCCACGTCAGAAGCACCTCGTTGACCGTCTGTTGGTCGTCGATGTCGTGGTCCTGGATCTCGATGTAGTAGTCGTCCCCGAAGATGCCGAGGTACTCCTCGAACTTCTCGCGGGCGGCCTCCTCCCCCTGATTCAAAATCATCTGCGGCACCTGGCCTTGCAAGCAGCAGGTGGTGGCGATGAGGCCCGCATGGTGCTCGCGCAACAGGTCGAGGTCGATGCGTGGCTTGTAGTAGAAGCCCTCCAGGAAGGAGGTGGAGGAGAGCTGCATCAGGTTCTCGTAGCCGGTCTGATTCTTGGCCAGGAGCACCTGATGGTAGCGGGTCGAATCCGACTGGTCCTGGATGCCGCTAGGCGTAAGGTAAAACTCGCACCCGATAATCGGCTGCACGTCGGACTTTTCCGCCGTCGTGTAGAACTCGGGGACGCCGTACAGATTGCCGTGGTCGGTGATGGCGACGGCTGGAAGGTCACGGCGCTCGGCGCTCTCGATGAGGTTGTCGATGCCGGCGGCGCCGTCGAGGAGGGAGTACTGCGTGTGGCAGTGGAGGTGGGAAAACTCGGGCATACAGCGGTCGATTCGTCGGGGGACGGTGCGGGAGACGGGAGGAAAAAACTCCAACAGCACCGTCCAACTAAAGAGATGCCCGGACGGGAATCAACGCTCGTCTCTCTAGGACCGTTATTGTTCGGGTTGAGGCAGTAGAGGACGTTCCTGTCTCCAGAGGTCGTTTCTGTTATTGTCTAAGACTCGCGCGGGAACTTGGACAACTGGTCGGTATGGTCGAGGCAGGGGTAAGTGTTCGATCCAGGCGCCTCACCTCCAGGGCTATAGTCCCACCGCCACCAGCCCAATCAGCCAGCCGCAGCCGAGCGCCGCGTAGATGCCGAGGATGTACCCCGCCACGCCCATGAGCAGGCCCACCGGGGCCATCGCCGGCAGGTAGACGCCCGCCACGATGGGGGCGCTGGCCGCCCCGCCCACATTGGCCATGCTGCCGGTCGCCACGAAGAAGAGGGGAGCTTTCACCATGCGGGCAGCGGCCATCAGGAAAGCAATGTGAATCAGGATCCAGAGCACGCCCGCCAGGAGGTAGAGGGGCACGTCGAGCACGGCCGCGAGATCGGCCTTGGCACCGATGGACGTGAGAAGCAGGTAGAGCGCGAAGTAGCCGAGTCGGGAGGCCCCGGCGTCCTCCATTTCCTGCAGGGGCGTAAACGAGAGGAGTAGACCCGCGGTCACGACGATGAGGATGGCCCACGTGTTTGTCGTAATGACCGTTGGATCACCGAGCTCCGGGAGCACGTCGGCGATGGCCTTGGCCCCGACGGTGGCAGCCAGAGCGATGCCGATCATCACCGCAAAGTCGCGCAGCGTAACGGGTCGCCGTTGGTCCTCCGCATTTTTCATTTTCTCGTTTAGGCGGTCCATCGCCGTGGTGTCCGCCTGCATCCAGTCGTCGAAGTGGGCCTGATAAGCACTCAGGAAGATGAGCACGCCCATCCAGCCGTATCCGGCCACCACGTCCACCACTAGAAGGGGGCCGAGCGTGCTGTCCGGGGTGCCGAAACTTTGCTTCATCGCCACCATGTTGGCCGTGCCGCCGATCCAGCTCCCCGAGAGTGCGGCGAATCCCTTCCAGGCCACCGGATCCTCGAAGAGTCCTCCGAAGAGGGCAAACACGACCGGGCCGCCCACGATGATGCCGAGTGTGCCCGCGCACATCATAAACAGTGCCATCGGCCCCAGCCGAATGATGGCCTTCAGGTCGACCGTGATCATGAGAAGAAAGAGCGAGAAGGGGAGCAGGTAGGCCGACATCCAGTCGTAGACTGGGCTCTCCGCAGGGGTGATGCCGGCGGTGGTGCAGAGCATGGGAATGAAGTAGGCCCAGATGACCGGCGGAAGGTACTTGAAGACCGGCTTGAAGACTTCGAACGAGTCCAGCCAGAACACGAACCCGAGGACGGCGCTGAAGAGGGCAGCGATCGGCATAGGGCCGGACACCAGGGGAGAAGCGAACACAGAATGGGGGTTGTTATGGAGAAACCGCAGCGAGACCGCCCACAATCTGGCACAGCGCGGGGAGAGGGTCAACTCTGGGAGAACGCAGGGGTGTAGGAGCCTGGGCGAGTAGGGGGTGCCCTGGCCTGCGTTCTCCGTGTCAGCGGTGCGGTTAGGTCCAGAACCGGTGGCCGATCAGACCGTGGGCGGCGAAGTAGACGAGGACGACGAGCTCGGCCGCGACAACGAACGGGTGATGGGTCCATGTGCCCCAGTACGCCCGTGTACGACTGCGGACGAGCGCCCAGAGCCCAGCGAGCACGGTCACGCCATATGCGAGGGTGAGTCCTGCGTAGCCGACGGAGTACCCGGTCGGCGTGCCGAGGAGCGAAATGAGGTCCTCGAGGGCCAGGGCAAGCAGGACGAACACCCCGATCAGAGGGAGGGGGGGCCACGAGGGGCCAGAGGCGAAGATGAATCGATTCGCGGTTTCCCAGGCGGCCGAAGATCTTTGCGGGCACCCAGTAGAGGGCGAAGAGGAGGGTGCTGAGGAGGAGTAGGAGGGAGAAGCCGGCCACAATCCACCGTCCCCACGCTGAGACGGCCGAAATGGCCTGTAGGTTGCCATTCACAGCGGCGCCATCACCCGAGGGTACGTGCCGACCGCTCTCATCGCGAGTGAACACCGCGGTGGCGGCTGGCTCCGACGCGGCCCGATACCGCTGCGCATCGACGGGCAGCAGCGTGTCCGCCGTGCCGAGGGCCGGATTCACGGAGAGCCCGTTCGCCGTCGTGTCGACTTAGACAATCCCGAGCAGCCGCTCGACGAAGTGGGCGATTTCGTTACGCGGCGTGAACGAGACGTAGTGCCCGGTGTACGGGGCGAGCGTGTCGGGCGGAACTTGAGCGGCGGGTGGAGGCTCTGGCGGGGTCAGCGAGCGGGTCTGGTAGTCTCGCACCAGCTCCGCGATCTGGCTCTGCGCGTTGCCGTCCTGGCTGTTGGGCAGGACCATGCACCCCCGATTGTGATCCGGTAGGGAGCCATACCGCGCGACGAAGCCGTCAATGCCGCCGGCATGGCCGTGGTACACGAACCCCCCTCGTGCGAGGACGCAGCGTTGCCCAGTCCATAGCCCGTTTCTATGCCGTTCCGAGCGGCCCGCGAAGTCTGAGGCGTCTCCATCCGCTCGACGGAAGCGGTGTTTAGAAGCGTGGTGTCGCTCAGGAGCAGGATGAGCGCGACGCCCACCAGCGGCGA
>CAZMDV010000325.1:0-3571 GCA_964564875.1 uncultured Salinivenus sp. | reverse complement strand
TTCGACAACGTGTCGGACATGCTCCGCATCGTGCCGGCGATGATGAAGCTGGAGAGCCACCGCACGGTGCACAGCCTCGTCTCGAAGTACATCTCCCACCCCAAGATCCGGAAGGTGCTCTCCTTCCACCCGCTGCTGGTGGGCGGCAACCCCTTCAGCACCACCTCCATCTACACCCTCATCGCGCACCTGGAGCGGAAGTGGGGCGTGTGGTACGCCATGGGGGGCACCGGCTCGCTCGTGCAGGGACTGTCGAACCTGCTTGCCGACCTCAACGTCACGCAGCGCTACGGCGCGGAGGTCGACCAGATTCTGGTCGAGAACGAGACGGCGAGCGGCGTCCGCCTCGATACTGGCGAAACGATTCCCGCCGACCTCGTGGTGTCCAATGCCGACGTGGGCTGGACCTACCGCCACCTCGTGGCGCCCGAGCACCGCGATACGTGGACGGACCGAAAGGTGGAGAACATGGACTACTCGATGAGCCTGTTCGTCTGGTACTTCGGGACGGACCGCACCTACGAGGACGTGGAGCACCACTCCATTCTCCTCGGGCCGCGGTACAAGGGTCTTCTCGACGACATTTTCGACCACAAAGAGCTGGCCGACGACTTTAGCCTCTACCTGCACCGTCCGACGAAGACCGACCCGTCGATGGCGCCCGAGGGGCACGATGCCTTCTACGTCCTCTCCCCCGTCCCGCACCTGGAGAGCGGGGTCGACTGGCGCACCCAGGCTGAGCCGTACCGGCAGGCCGTCGAGGACTATCTGGCCGACACGGTGTTGCCGGACCTCGGTGAGCACCTCGTCACCAGCCGCATGCTCACGCCTCGCGAGTTCCAGACCGACTACAAGTCGCTCAAGGGCGCAGCCTTCAGCGTGGAGCCGAAGCTGACGCAGAGCGCCTGGTTCCGGCCCCACAATCAGAGCGAGGACGTGGATCATCTGTACTTTGCTGGGGCCGGAACGCACCCCGGCGCTGGCATTCCGGGCGTCCTGTCGTCGGCCCGCGTGCTTGATACGATCGTGCCCGATCCGGAAGCCTTCGGGGTTCGAACCCCCCTCGAAGTCGCCGCCTAAGGCTCCCGCTCTGGGCGAACGTGCTGAGGGCGTAAAGAAGGCACATGCAGTGGAGCAGACCGGTTCCACGCTCGTATTGTGTGTACCCCCACGTGCGAAGATGTTTGAAGTGCGGCTGGAGTGACTGGGGAGAGGCAGGAGACACTCAGGCACGCCCCCACGCATCGGCATGACAAATCGCCGCGACGACACATCCCCGCCCGACCACTACGCGCGCCTTGGGGTGCAGCCGTCGGCGTCGGCCGAGGAGATCCGGGCGGCCTACCGCGAGAAGGCACAGGCGACGCACCCCGACCACAACCCGGACGATCCGGGCGCGACCGAGCGGTTTCGGGCGGTGAAGGAGGCGTATCAAGTGCTGCGCGATCCGGAGCGCCGCGAGGCCTACGACCGCGCCCGTACAGGCCCGCAGGTGCCGGAGGTGCTGCGCATTGCTCAGCAGGCGCCCGCCGGCTGTGGCGGGTACTTGTGGCGGGTGTTCGCCGGGATCGCTGCGGTCGGGGTCTTCATCGTGTTGGAGGCGCTGGGGGTGTGGGGCGCGGGCGTGTGGACCCTCTCGCTGGCCGTGGGCGGCGGGGCACTGGTGGCGGGGCTCGTGACGGCCCTCGTGGCGTGGCGCTTCCCGGACGAGGCCACCGACGTGTCGCTGCGACTCGACGGGCAACGGTTCACGATGTGGGCCGACGGGCGGACGGTCCTCCGGGTGCCCTGGGCACAGGTGTCGTCCGTGCGGCTCCGGCCAGAGGAGGGGCAGATGGTGATGCGGGTGGATCGAGGGGCTGCGCAAGGACTGCGCCCCGTGCCCCCCGTCCTCACGGCGGTCGACCAGCGACGCGACGAGGTGATCTTGCGGCTCGACCTCTCGGACACCGACGTGCCCCGACGCGTGCTCGTCCCCTTCCTGCGGGCCACCGATCCGATTCCGTTTCCCGCGTCCGCCACGAGGCCCCCGCACCCTTCTGCCGAGAACCAGTGAGCGTCTTCGCTCGCCGAGGTGGACAAGCTCTGCGACAGCCTGTATCATGGCACGCCGGAGTCTCGTCGCACGTTGTTGTGGTTCTCCTCCCCGCTGCCGTCCGGTTTGATGACAAACCCGTCCATCCCGTTCGACAAAACGAAAGGCCAGGTCGAGGCCAGCATCACCGAGGGGATTACGCAGTTCGAGCGGAACTACCTGGGGCGCGGGCCGAAGGAGGCAAAATCCTTCATCGTCGAAAACCTCGTCGTCGTGAAGCTGCAAGGCATTCTGGGCCCGGCCGAGCGTCGGCTCAGCCACGAGGAGGGGGGCGTCGAGCTCATCAAGGAGATGCGCAGACGAGTAATCGAGAGCTGCAGCGAGGACCTGTCTGGACTCGTAGAGGAGGAAACCGGCGTCGAAGTTTTGAGCATGCACGCCGACATCAGCGCCCGGACGGGCGAGCGCGTCTTCGTCTTTACCCTCGATGAAGATCTCGAAGCCGCTTTGGAAAACCGATAGAAACGAGCCGTGAACTTTCGGTAAGGGCGGCCGGTCGCCCTTGTCGTCACTCGGTTCGGACACTATATTGGCCTCCGCTGTTGAGACGGAGCGCCGCTTCGGCGAGCCGAATCCGCAGCCACATACTGCTCCGGCACGCAAGCCGCGCGCACGCTCCCAGTGAGCAGGTGCAACGACTGCAGGCCGACATTCAGCGCCCCGACGGCGCTGCGTGTCGGTCTTTTTTGTTTGTTGGGTTTCCGCCGATCTGCCGGAGCCGACTGGACGCCGCTTCTCGCATCTGTCCTGACCCCGAATGACTGGCTCCACTTCCTCCCGCCTCCCGCTCGTGCTCACGCGCCTGACGTGGGGCCTCTTCGCGCTCAGCCTTGGCGCCCTCGTCTGGCCCCCCAATCCCGAATGGGCCGGAGAAACGATCCTGCGGGTAGACGGCCTCACGCGCCTCATGGCCGTCGTGACGACGTTCGTCAGTGGCATCGTGCACAGCTTCTCGCGGCGCTACATGGCGGGGGCGAAGCACCTGAATCGCTTCTACGCCCGTCTCTTCGGCCTCACCCTCATCGTGCTGCTGCTGACGGCGGCCAACCACCTGGTCCTCTTCGCCCTCACCTGGGTGGCGATGGGCTGGATACTGGCCGACCTGATCGGGCACGTTCGGGGCTGGCCGCAGGCGCGAGCCGCGTCGCGCTACGCCCGCGGATACTTCCTGGGGGGCAGTGCCCTACTGGCCGGTGCGCTCGCTCTGTTAGGAATGCAGGCGGGGACGGGGACGATTAGCGGAATGCTGGCGGCAACTGGTGCGCTCTCGCCGGTCGTCGTCGTGACCGCAGGATTCCTAATTCTCCTGGCCGCAATGATTCAGTCGGCGCTGGTGCCGTTCCATCGCTGGCTGCTGTCGTCCATGACGGCGCCCACCCCCGTCTCGGCGTTCATGCACGCGGGCCTTGTCAACGCGGGCGGCGTGCTCCTCGCCCGGTTCGCGCCCGTCATCTTCGAGCGTTCGGCGGTCATGCT
>CAZMDV010000324.1:0-3574 GCA_964564875.1 uncultured Salinivenus sp. | reverse complement strand
GCATGATCGAGGCGCTCGACGAGGCCCACCGGTCGATCCGGCGGCTCTGTCGAGGGCAGCACCAGCTGGTTGAAGAGGTTGGTGAGCCGGAGCCGTTTGAGTGGGAGGCCGACCTCGTGCCGGAGCAGCTCATCGAACGAATGCAGGAGGAGTACGGCCCGAAGGTCGCCGACCACATCCACGGTCCCTATAGCAAGGAAGCATTCCACGGCGGCATCGACGACATCAAGGACGAGGCGGTCGACGACGTGCTCGGGGACGAGGACGAGACCCCCGAGGGCTACACCGCCGGCGACATTCGCGACGCAATTGGGGAGGTTGAAAAGGCAGAAATGCGCGAGATGATTGTCGAAGAGGGCAAGCGAATCGATGGCCGCGACCAGACGGACGTCCGGGACCTTTGGATGGAAGTTGGTTACCTCCCGCGCGTGCACGGATCCGCCATCTTCACGCGGGGCGAGACGCAGGTGCTCGGCTCGGTGACGCTCGGCACGTCGGAGGACGTTCAGCCGGTGGATGAAGTCTTCGCCGACACCGATAAGCCATTTTACCTTCACTACCGCTTCCCACCCTTCTCCGTGGGGGAGGCCAGCTACCTGCGCGGACCGAAGCGTCGGGAGATTGGTCACAGCATGCTTGCTGAGCGGGCGCTACGTCCCGTAATTCCGGAGCAGGACGAGTTCCCCTACACCATTCGCATCAACACCGATGTAATGGAGTCGAACGGCTCCTCGTCGATGGCGAGCGTCTGTGCGGGCAGCCTCGCCCTCATGGACGCTGGCGTTCCCATCGAGAAGCCCGTGGCCGGCATCGCCATGGGGCTCGTTCAGCAGGGCGACGAGACGAGCGTCCTCACCGACATCCTCGGCCAGGAGGATCACCTGGGCGACATGGACTTCAAGATCACGGGCACCCGGGACGGCATCACGGCCTGCCAAATGGACATGAAGATCGAGGGCCTCTCGCGAGACGTGATGCTCAAGGCCCTGAAGCAGGCCCGTGAGGCCCGGCACTTTATCCTCGACAGCATGTCGGACACGATCGCGGAGCCGCGGGAAGAGCTTTCGAAGCACGCCCCCCGTCTCACGAAGCTTACGATCGATCCGGACCGCATCGGCGCCGTCATCGGGCCCGGCGGCAAGGTCGTCAAGAGCGTGCAGGAAGAGACAAACACCGAAATCACCGTCGAGGAAGAGGAAGGCGTCGGCATCGTGACGATCGCGGCGACCAACCAGGACGACGCCGAAGCCGCCATCGAACGTGTCAAGCAGATCGTCGCGGTGCCAGAGGAAGGCGAAGACTACATCGGCACCGTGAAGGGCATTCGCGACTTCGGGGCCTTCGTCGAGATCATGCCCGAGAAGACGGGCCTCCTCCACGTCTCCGAGATCGACCACGACTACGTCGAAAATGTCGAGGATTACCTGGAGGTGGGCGACAAGGTGAAGGTCCACCTTCTCGAGATCCACGACGACGGCAAGATGCGCCTCACGCGGAAGCCGTTCGTCTCTGAGGAGAACGGAGAGCAAAATTAGAAGCAGTCGGTCGTGTCTGTCTGGCCTCCGGCCCGGACACGAGCGCCATGGGTTCACGAGCGAAAGGCGAGGGCCCTCCGGCTCTCGCCTTCCGTATAGGAGTTGCACTGACGATTCGTCCACGCTACTCGCCACGCAACCGACACTGCATGCGCCTTCTCGTTACGGGGGGAGCCGGATACATCGGAAGTACCGTCGCCCGGAGATTGGTAAGAACAGGCAGTGAGGTGGTCGTGCTCGACAATCTCTCGCAGGGACACCGGGCGGCCGTGCCGGACGAGGCGACCTTTGTTCACGGGGACCTGGAGAACCAGGAGCTGGTCGATCGAACCCTCGCCGAACACCGCCCGGACGCCATCATGCATTTTGCCTCGCGGACCCTGGTGGGGGAGTCGATGGAGAAGCCGTTCCTCTACCTCGACGACAACGTGCGCTTCGGCATAAATTTGATGCGCGCCGCCGTGAAGCATGGGGTCGAGCGCTTCATCCTCTCCTCGACCGCAAACCTGTTCGGAATGCCCGAGCGCATCCCGATCGACGAGGACGCGGCCATCGATCCGGGAAGTCCCTACGGGGAGTCGAAATTCGTCCTGGAGCGGGCCCTCCACTGGCTCGACGAGATTCACGGCCTCCGGTACGCGTCGCTCCGCTACTTCAACGCCGCGGGGGCGGCCGGGCCCGACCAGGGAGAAGCCCACAATCCCGAGACGCACCTCATTCCCATCGTCCTGCAGGTGGCGCTTGGCCAGCGTGAGAAGATCGTGATCTTCGGCGACGACTACGACACCCCCGACGGCACCTGTGTGCGAGATTACATTCACGTCCTTGACCTGGCACAGGCCCACGTTCTCGCCCTAAACGCCCTTGAAGACGGCAGCCGGGTCTACAACCTTGGCAACGGGGAGGGATATAGCGTCCGGGAGGTCATCGACACGGCGCGGCGCGTCACTGGGCACGACATTCCTGCCGAGGTAGGCAATCCTCGTCCAGGAGACCCGGCCGTCCTGATTGCCAGCAGTGAGAAGATTCGCGATGAGCTTGGGTGGACCCCCAAGTACGGCGATCTCGAAGACATCATCGGCACGGCCTGGGAGTGGCACCGTCGCCACCCTCACGGCTACGACACGCAGAATTGACGTTCGAGCAGCGACGCCCCGGCTGTCGAAGAGCTCTGACGAAGTCCTACGTTCAAAACGCCCCCCCGGCTATGTACCGTGTTGAGCTGGAGCAATTTGAGGGCCCGATGGACCTGCTCCTATTTTTTATCAAGCGGGACGAGATTGATATCTACGACATCCCCATTGCCCGAATTGCGGATGAGTACCTCGCTTACGTTCAGGTAATGGAAGAGATCGACCTCGACGGCGTGGGCGATTTCATCTACATGGCGGCGCTCCTTATCAACATCAAGGCCCGCATGCTCCTGCCCTCGCAGGAGGCCGACGAGGAGGGAGAGGCCGTGGACCCACGCCGCGAACTGGTCGAGCGGCTCCTCGAGTACGTTCGCTTCAAAGAAGCCGCCGATCAGCTGTCTACCCGACGTGAGCGTCGTCGCGAACACTTCGTCAGGGGCGACGCGGCCGATGACCGAGAACGGGCGGAGGAGAGCCATGACGTGGATCTCGACGCCTCTGTCTTCGAATTGGTCGAGGCCCTCGGGCGCGTTCTCGAAGTGGAGGATGAGGACAACGAGCCCGTCCACGAGGTAGAGCCCGTCGAGCACACCGTCGAGGAGCAGCAGCGATACGTCGTCCGCCGCCTCGCTCGTGAATCGCGGGTGTCCTTCCGGGAGCTCGTTCAGCACGAGTCGCGAGGATTTGTCATCGCCACGTTTCTGGCCCTCCTTGAGATGGCGCGTCAGCACCACCTTCGGCTCCAGGTCGAGGACAGCGGCTCCGATTTCTTCGTGGAAACACGGGGGGATCAGCCCCTTGAGTCCGACGATCCGGCCCATCAGGACCTCGACCTCGCGCAGCCGCAGGGCGACGGGGCCCTCCGAGACGGACCAGATCTGTCTGGGTAGTCCCGCTTTGACGTTA
>CAZMDV010000323.1:0-3579 GCA_964564875.1 uncultured Salinivenus sp. | reverse complement strand
GACACCACGACGGGATCGAGGTAGCGGCGGGCGACATTGGATTCGGCCATGAACACGGCGGCAGGTTTGGGGGAAACCGAGGGGCTCGTTAGAAAGTTTGTCGTGTGTTCGGTTCCTTGGAGACAGAGGGCTGCCGTCCGCCAGACGTGGGAGCCCACTGGCGCCTCTCTCTTCGGCCCGGCGTTTCCCGTTTTAGCGGTCTGCCCGAAGACCTACCGCCTGCCAAACGTTCTGCCAGGACGCCGCACTGTCCTTACCACCCTCCTTCCGCATCGGCAAACGCTCCTGCCCCTCCCATGTCGTCCGACGACCACATCAAGGCGCAACTCATGACAGCCCTTGACCTCGAGCGGACGCTGGACCGAATGGCCCAGCAAATTCTCGAGTCCATCGACCCGGAGAGCGCGCAGCCCCCCACCGAGACCTTCGCGCTGGTGGGGATGCAGACCCGAGGCGTACACCTGGCCCGCCGGCTCCAGCGCCGCCTCCAGGACCAGGCCGACATTGAGCTGCCCCTGGGCCTCCTCGACGTCACCATGTACCGCGACGACGTGCGCTTGCGGCTGGAGCAGCCCCAGCTTCAAACCACGCGCATCCCCTTCGACGTAACCGACCGGCGCCTCGTGCTCGTCGACGACGTCGTGTTTACGGGACGCACCGGGCGGGCGGCCCTCGATGCCCTTATGGACATGGGCCGCCCCGCCTCCGTCCAGTTCCTCACCATCATCGACCGTCAGCACCGTGAACTTCCCATCGCGACCGACATCGTAGGCCGCAAGGTGCCCACCCTGCCCGACGAAGAAGTTCGGGTTCGGGTCGAGGAGGTTGACGGGGAGGACGGCGTCTGGCTGGTGAAGGCCCCGTCGCCACGCAGTGCCAACGACGAGACCCAGTAAGGATCATCTCCGTCGCTCCCCAAAGCTGTCGATCCCGTTCTTCATGGCCGAATCGCAATCATCCGCCGTGCCGGACCGCCCGGCAACGCTCCGTCACCAGCACCTTCTGGACCTCTCGACCTACGAGGCCGACGAGCTTCGTCATCTGCTGGACACGGCCCAGGAGTTTCGGGCCGTCCTGGACCGGCCCATCCGGCAAGTGCCCACCCTGCAGGGCACCGCGGTGGCGAGCCTGTTCTTTGAGCCGTCGACCCGGACGAAGCTCTCTTTCAGCCTCGCCGCCGGGCGCCTGTCCGCCGAGACCCTGAGCCTGTCGAAGTCGGGGTCGTCGGTAACGAAGGGGGAGACGCTCAAGGACACGGCCCGCAACGTGGAGGCCATGAAGGTAGATGTGGTGGTCCTCCGGCACTCCTCCCCGGGCGCCCCGCACTTTTTGGCCCGCTGTACCGACAGCGTCATTATCAACGCGGGCGACGGGGCGCACGCTCATCCCACACAGGCCCTGCTCGACGTGCTCACGATGCAGGACCACGTGGACTCCTTCGAGGACCTTCAGGTCTCCATCATCGGCGACATCACGCACAGCCGCGTGGCCCGGTCCAACGTGCAGGCCCTCACCACGCTTGGGGCAGCGGTCACCCTCTGCGGCCCCGCCACCATGCTACCGGTGGGCGTGGAGAACGCGATGGACGTGCACACCACTACCCGCCTCAGCGAGGCCCTCGACGGGTGCGACGTCGCCATGGCCCTCCGCATCCAGATGGAGCGACAGGACGAGGGCCTCTTCCCCAGCATCCGCGAATACCACCGCCAGTTCGGCATCACGACCGATCACCTGCGCCGCCACCCCGAGCTGCTTATCATGCACCCCGGCCCGGTGAACCGGGGCATCGAGCTGGCCGACGAGGTCGTCGACCACGAGCGCGCCATCATCCTGAGCCAGGTGACCAACGGGGTCGCCCTGCGGATGGCCGTCCTGTACCTGCTGGCCCCGCGCCGGGATGAGAAGTAAATGCCTCCGCCGATCTCAATCAAAACCGCACCGTAGCGATGGAAGGGCTCACGGAGTAGCGTCCCCCACTGCCAAGGGTGGAGGTGCTGGGGGACCCATTCACGCCAAGGTCAAACCGAAAGCCCCCTACGTGGAGCCCGATGCCGACGCCACGGTAAGGGCCTGTGATCCGCCCAACCGTACGCCTGCCCGGAGTGGCGGGGGGCCGAGACGATACTCGCCCCCAAAGTGAACGATTCGAAGGACACGGTGGGCTCGCTGACGAGATCGTCCAGCGCGAGGGTTCCATCGTCAAGCTCCACAAAGTCCGCAGACGCATCGAAGCTGATGCGATCCTGCTCAAAATCGAAGACCCCGTCGGCCTCCACCTCCTCGCCGTCGGGTTAGAAGGACATGGTCCCGATGGTGAAGCTACCACCGGCCGACACGTCCACGTTATCCTCGGCCGCGTCTGTTACAACATCACGGTCGTCCGCCAGTCCTCCCTTCACGCAATCGTTAATTCCACTGGCAATCCCCCTCTCTTCGAGATCGACCTCGAACATTCGCGTTGCTCTCGGAGCAATGGATTCTGCAGATCGGAAAACGTCGAGCACCTCGAAGCTCGCCGGCAGGGCGGATCCTTGAAGATTGTTTTCGAGCACGAGGCTGTCGACCTCGATCGGAAACTGCAGGTTGTTGTTCACGTCCGGCTGGAGCATTCCACTTCGGGTTTCGATGCCCGCAAACTGAGCCCCTCCCGCGTCGAAATATCGGACGAACCGGCCGAAATCTCGACCTTGTTGATGCCGGACACTGTCGCCTCCTGGTAGCGCAATGGAGACAACTCGATCGTGAGCTCATCTTCTGGATCGCTGTCACTCCCGAGCACCTTCAGGTGAGCTCAGAGTCTTCCCCAATAGTCGTCCCTTCCACACCGGCGGTGGCGCTCTCAGAATCGCCGGGACCGATCGTGGAGTTGAACGAGGAGGGCCCCAATGTCGAAGGAGCTGACCTCCTCCTCGATCGACAGCGGCTGGTCGGACTCGGACACCGTGAAAAGCGAGTCGAACTGGGAGGTCGTGGTGTCCATCAGAGACTCGCGCTGGCTCTTGTCCCCCCCAAGGAGCGAAAAGGGCTTGTTCACGATCACCGGAGTGTTCAGGCCTGTTTCGGTCTCCGGCGAGGGCCCACTGGCTAGCACGTCGCAGGCCACGAAAAGCAACACTGCCGTGGCGCCCCCCGGTCCACGTCGTCACGGGCGAGAACCGGAAGGAAAACATACACCGTGAAGGGAAAATCGCAAAAAAGCAGAGTGGTTTGAGGTCCGATCGCCCCCCATCTGGAGTCCTCATCCGACCGATCACGCTCGCGGTGAGGGACGGGCACCCGGTGGTGCTGAGTATTTGCCCAAAAGGCGTACCACCCGCGTCCATCCCGGATTGCGGCCCCTATCCCCCGTGCAATTAGGATGGTTGCACGCCAAGAGTCGGGGCGAGCATCTGAGGGTTTTCCTCCCTCTGACGCGCGGATCGCCCCCCGAATGCATCAGGGAGAGGCCTCATGGGAGCGTAAGGTGTACCGAATTTCTGCCTCTACAGAACGGCGATAACAGTCCGCCATCTTCAAGATGCGATTGCCCGCCCGCGGAACAAAGACCTCTCCCGCAAGACGTGTGATTTCGAGACCAGT
>CAZMDV010000322.1:0-3587 GCA_964564875.1 uncultured Salinivenus sp. | reverse complement strand
AATGGACCGTCCGACATTCGAGGTCTTGCATAACGAACCTTGGTAGATAGTATAATACCAGACTCGAGATTTCGCTATCCATGTTTGCTTCTCCCCGTGGATGCAGGGACGACCTGCGGGCCGTCCCTACGCGGGCCTGATTGGCTTATGCAAACGATTCCCCGAGACCCTCGACGCGATAAATCTGTACATCGATTTACCGCAGATAGTATAAGCACGCTCTGTCCGCTGTCCGACCTTGCCCATGAGCAGCTCTAAGACGCCCCTGGATGAGACCGCTGAGGAGGACGATGACATGCCCACGGCCCCGTTCTGGATGACGACCTACGGGGACATCATGACCCTCCTGGTGACGTTCTTCGTCCTGCTGATCTCCATGTCGGAGGTTCGGATGAAGAAGTTTCAGGACGCCATCACCAACTTTCAGCGCCAGCCCGGCGTGCTTTCGGGCCAAAGCTCCGTCGTGTCCACTCAGGACTTCTCCTCGTCCAGCTCACAGTCCGAGGCCCGGAGCCGCAACGAACAGTATCAGGCGTTCCTGGAGGAGATCGAGGAGGAGGGGCTGGAAGATGAGGTCCAGGCAAACCTCGAGGAGGACGGAATTCACATCGTGATTGCTGACTCGCTCATGTTTCGTACGGGGCGGGCCCGTCTCATCGAGTCGGCGCGGGAGGTGCTCCGCCCACTCACCGACCTGCTAAGCGAGGACGTGCAGTCCGTCGTCGTGGAAGGGCACACCGACAGTCGTCCCATCGATACCGACCGATTCCCGTCGAACTGGGAGCTGTCCACCGCCCGTGCGGCAGCGTCGGTACGCTTTCTGCAGGGGAATGCACAGTGGTTCGATCCAGCGCGCTTTACGGCGGTTGGCTACGGGCCACATCACCCGCGTGAGACGAACGAGACCCCCGAGGGACGAGCCCGCAACCGACGTGTAGAAATTCTGCTTAGCTGGCACTCATGGAACAGCGAGGAGACGCCCCTTCAGAAACGCCTTCCGACCCCGTAGACGACGAGCCCGAGCAGTCGTTCGTAGAGCGATACTTCTGGCCCCTCCTCGCGGGTGTGACTCTGGTCGTGTTCTCCGCCAGCGCAGCGGTGGTGTACGTGCAATATAGCCGGGTCGACCAGGCGGTCCAGACGATGTCCGCTGCCACCGAGATCGGTTCCCTCCCGTACGCCGATCGGGTGACTCAGGTCCTGCCGTACGTGGGCCCCGACAGTTCGGCCGCGAGCGAGCCCCGAGAATATGGATCGTTCACGCGGATAAAAGGACTTGTGGTCAATCCCGCCGGATCGGGGGGCGACCGGTACCTGGCGGTGAGCATCGCGTTTGAGTCAAAGTCCCCCGCCGTGATCCAGGAGCTTTCCGACAAGAAGGTTGTGGTGCGGGACGCAACGCTCACCCTGTTGTCGAAGCGCACGGTCGAAGAACTGTTGGCCCCGGACCGGCGCGACGAGCTGAAACGAACGCTCCTCAAGAAGACGAATCGCATCCTCAGTCAAGGCACAGTGGACCGGCTGTACTTTTCGGAATTCGTTTTGCAGTAATCGGACCGGGGCCGTTCTGCTGCGCCATTCCCATCGAATGCATCGTCCCATCACATGTCGAAGCCGCTGAGCCAGGAGGAAATCGACGATCTACTGGGGGAAGCCGAGCCCGAGGACGAGGGGACCGCGGACGACAATGCAGACACCCGAAAAGAAGCAAAGCCGTATAATTTCAAGCGGCCTCGGCTGTTCTCCCAGGCCCAGAAGCGCGTGCTCAACCATGTGCACGAGTCCTTTGCGCGGGACCTGTCGGTGTACCTGTCCGCGCAGCTTCGGACAATCGTCGACATCTCCCTGACGGCCGTCGATCAGGTGCTGTACTCGGAGTTTGTAATGTCGAGCGCCCCCCCCTCGGCGCTCTACGTGCTCCGGGCAGAGGACCTCGACCACAGGTCGATCTTCGAAATCGATCCGGGGCTGGTCGTGTACACCGTCGAGAAGCTGATGGGGGGCGACGGAGAGTTTATGGAGGAGGCGCGCGAGGTGTCGCCCATCGAGCAGCGGATCATGAGCCGCGTGATGAAGCGGGCGTACCGGGAGCTGGAGGAGTCGTGGGAAAAGGCCTACGACCTGTCGGTGGAGGAGACGACGTTCGAGTCGAACGCGGAGTTCGTGCAGATCATTCCGGCGGCCGAGCCGGCGCTCGTCGCCTCGTTCGACGTGCGCATCTACGACGAGCCATCGTTCATCAACATCTGTTACCCCTACCTAATGCTGGAGAAAATGCTGGGACAGTCCGGCATGGAGCAGTGGATTTCCAGTGCGACGACGCCGGCCGCGCCGGAGGTGCAGGAACGCTACGAAGAGAGCCTTCGCGAAACCAGCGTCACGCTGAGCGCCGAGCTGGGCCGAACCGCCCTGTCGGTCACCGAGCTGATGAAGCTGGGGGAGGGCGACGTGATCCCCCTTGAGCGAGAGACCGACGAGTCCGTGCAGGTGTACGTCAACGGCGAGCCGAAATTCAAGGCGGCTCCGGGCCGCTCCGGGCAACAACGTGCGCTGCAGATTACGTCGGTCGAGCCGACGGAGGGGAACCCTGATCTCGAATCTTTGACTCCCAACGCTGATCATGACTCAGAACACGCTCTCAACGCACGTACAGAAATCACAGGAAGCACTGACGGCCCTTCTGAAGAAGCTGCTCGGGGCGGAGGTGCCGGTTGAGGCAGCCTCTCCCGAGCAGGTGTCCGGCGAGCGTGCCGCGGCCCTCCGCGAGGACGCGACGGAGCACTTCTGCCTGGAAGCCCCCGACCACGACCTTCTCGTGGCGCTGGCCCCCGACTGGGTGCCGGTGCTGTCGGAGGCCATGCTGGGGGAGCCTCTGGCGCCCGACGCGGAGGGGACGGCCGACCTGATGCAGGAGGTGGCCTCGCAGGGGTTCGGCACGGTCCAGAGCACCCTGGCCGCGGAGGGGACGGAGGTGCCCAGCGTTCAGTTCGACGCGGTAGCGCCGGGGGACGCCCCCTCGACGCTTGAAGGCTCCTCCTGGCACGTGTCGTTCTCGGTCGAGCACGAGGGCACTCCCCTCCAGGGATTCGTGCTTCTGCCGGTCGAGGAGGACACGTCCGATGAGGAGGAGGCGTCGTCGGGCAACACCTTCGCCCACAAGACCTCCCCGGAGTCGTCGTCCACGCAGCAGGAGCCGGCGTCCTCCTCCTCGACCGATCCGGGGTCGGACGTGGACGTGGCCCCCGCCGCTTTCAGCGACCTCGGCGACGAGGACCTCGAAGGCCGCGACGAGAACAATACCTTCGAGCTCCTGGCGGAGGTGGACCTGGAGGTGCGCGTAGAGCTGGGGCGCCGGGAGCTTCCCCTCGCCGATGTACTGAAGCTGACGACCGGGAGCGTCGTGGAACTGGAGAAGATGGTGGGGGAGCCCCTCTCGGTGTACGCCAACGGGCGCCTCATTGCCGAGGGAGAAGCGGTGGTGATCGACGAGCAGTTCGGCGTGCGCATTACCAACCTCGCCTCCGAGGACACTCGCGACAAGGCCTTTTTCTGAGTACGGCCTGTGCTATTGTGCAATGTATGTGCAA